>JAUWIE010000016.1 GCA_030605515.1 Thermoplasmatota archaeon | reverse complement strand
ATCTCATTCATTACAAAGTGCTAATAGCAAAACTGTGTTATAAAATTTATCCACTATTTTGTATTATGTGCAAAATACAAACATTTATATACTCTCCTTATATTAGTATTATGTGCAAAGTACAAAATAGGTGTTGATATGACAACGATAGACAAAGAAACATGGAACAAATTTAGAAGGCATTGTCTATCACAACAGCAACTCAATCCTGAATCAACAATACCCGAAACAATACGAAAACTACGGTACTTAGAAAAACAAGGTATAAACATAGAAAATTACACTGAAGAGCAAATATATGACCATTTTGCAGAACGGCTAGAAAATGGGGCAACATACAGTGCTCTAAACCATTACATCAAAGCATTAAATCGTTGGAATAAATCCATCAAAAGAGATCTACAATTCAATCTTTACAAAGAAGAAATAAAAACCATGAAAGTACCAACAACAGCAGAAATAAACAGAATGTTCCAAGAATGTAAAGGAAAAAATTGCTGTCCCAAACGAAATAAAACCATCATACTCCTTTTAGCAAAAACTGGAATGAGAAACAAAGAACTATGCAACCTCAAATTATCAGATATTGACTGGCAACGACAAGAAATAACAATTAGACAAAGCAAACACAATAAAACTAGGATAATACCCATAGAAGAAAAAATGCTCTTCGGAAAAACATATCCCTCCTTGAAAAACTACATTCAATATTGGCGTATAAACAGTTGTAAACATTATATTTTTACTACTGCTAAAGGAAGGATGACTACAAATTATCTCAGACAGATAATCAAAATAATCGGTAAAAAGACAGGAATGAGCTGGATTCACCCACATTCTTTTAGACATTATGCAGCAACTAATATGCTACGAGCAGGTGTGAATATAAGAATTGTACAGGAGATCCTAGGACATAGTTCAATCAAAACCACCGGAAGATATCTGCATACTATAGAACAGGATTTACAACAAGCTGTTCGAAATCCTAATATTGAAGATTCTGTAAATCCAAGCAGCCTAAAAATGGGGATGCCCTTGGCAAAATCTCTCCTAATGGTGACTGATGGGCCCGCCCAGATTTGAACTGGAGTCTCTAGCTCCCAAAGCTAAAAGGATCGACCAAGCTACCCTACGGGCCCAAACAATTTTCTGATAACAGGAATCAATATTTAAAAACTTTTATGTAAGTAATATACGTTTCATACATACAATGGAGTTTGATATTAGAAAACCTAAACATGTCATGAGTCTTATTATTCTTATTGTTGCATTATTTTTATTATTTATAAACCCAGTATTGTCTTATTTAAATTTTTTTTTAAAATCAGAAACTGTTGATTTTTCTGAGATAATAATTTTTTTAAGTATATTTATTTTCATTCCTTTACTCCTTTGCGCTCCTTTAACATGGTATTTCTTTGTTAATAAATACTCAAAAAAAGAAATTCTTTATGCCTTAAAACTCAGAAGTCAAGGAATCGATAGCGCATTTCTATGGGGAATAATTGCAGTTATTTTAATTTTTGTTATTACATTTTTAATAGAACTAATATTAATTTATGTTATAGGCGTAAATGAAGATGCTATATCAAGAATTACAGATACTGCAGCTGATCTTTCAATTATTTCAATGATATTAATAGTGATTCAATCAATAAGTGTTGAGATATTCTTTAGAGGTTTTCTCCTTGAAAAAATTGATGCATATGCTGGAAAAAACATTGCAATAACAATCACTGCGATATTATATGGTCTGGCTTGTATTTCATTTGGAGATATTTATCCATCAATTATACCCATTATCATGGGTTTATTACTTGGATATATTGTGATAAAAACAAAAAATCTTTATTCAGCAATCACTGCTCAATTACTATTCAATTTTACTAGTTTCATCCTTTTAATAATTGTTAACTCTTTAAATGTCTAAAATCAATTTTTTATTGATCTTATAATTCAATAATTAAAAACTTTTATGTAATCGTAGTCTGTTTACTGGGTCTAATGGATTTTGATTTCAAAAAGCCAGCGCATATACTCGCATTAATTTTGATTTTAGTTACCTTCATATTTATTATTATAATCCCTTTTCTAACTTATTTTGGATTGGGACCATTTACTCCATCTGAGCAATTTCCTCAATCTTATCAGATATTATTTGAAATAATATTACTTTTTATTCAAATTACATTTGTTTTTTTATTACTTGTCATTTTTCCAATATTATGGTATCTCCTTGTCAATAAAATCCATATAAAAGAGATTTTCGCTCGATTGAGACTCAGAATGGAAGGAATTGATATTGCTCTTCTCTGGGGTGTCGTTGCAGCATTAATCGTATTCGGATTAATATTAATTATTACTACTATATTAGTTATTCTTGGTTATACTGATGACGAATTAAGTAATATTCCTGATCTTGAACAGTATTTTTCTATTCCTTCAATGTTTTTACTAATTACAATTCAACCTATCTGTGAAGAGTTTTTCTTTAGAGGTTTTTTACTTGAAAAAATAGAACCATTTACTGGAAAAAATATCGCAGTTCTATCAACTGCTGTATTATTTGGTATTGCACATATGAATTACGGGAAAATTTATCCTACCTTGATGCCTATAGTAATGGGTGTGGTCTTAGGATTCATTGTGATTAAGACTAAAAACCTTTATTCCGCGATAATTGCCCATATAATTTTCAATCTATCGGCATTTATACTTTATCTGTTTCAACAATCATTAACTTCTTAGTCGTTAATTCTATAAAGGGGTTATATATCCCCATATAAACGTTATTTGGTGAATTAATATGGAAAAAGAAAGAACGTTTGTTATGATTAAACCCGATGGGGTTCAACGTGGTCTTATTGGAGATATTATTCATAGATTTGAACAAAAAGGAATTAAACTTGTTGCATTGAAATTGGTTTCGGTTGATAGAAAACTTGCAGAAAAACATTATGGAGTTCATAAAGGTAAACCTTTTTTTGAGCCAACGGTTAAATACATTATTTCATCGCCTGTTATTGCAATGGTTTTGGAGGGCAATAACGTAATTGAGTTAGTAAGAAGTATGATGGGGAAGACTGATCCAAGGAATGCTGAGATGGGGTCAATTCGTGGTGATTTTGGACAGTTTATTGGTAGAAATATTGTACATGGATCGGATAGTGAAGAAACTGCAAGTTTTGAGATAAATCTTTGGTTTAAACCTGAAGAAATTGCAAAGTATAATCGTATAGATGAAGAATGGTTAACTGAATAATATCTACTATTCTTCTTAATTTTTTTTGTTTTGCCGTTGATTTTATAACATGTTATGTGATATGGCTCTAGCAATGGCGTTTGATAGGAAGACTCTTGTTGTTCCAGAGAAAACTAAGTTTGAAGAGCGTGTGATTATCACAAAGGGAGATGTTGTGATTGGGGATAGATGTTTACTTCAATTTGGTATTAAAACAGATGGTAGGATCTTTGTTGGAGAGCATGTGATAATTGATGGTAATCTTGATGCGACAAAGGATATTAGAATCGATATTTTTTCAAGTATTGGTGGTGATGTACATAGTGGAGGAAATGTCTATCTTGGGGAGAAAGTAAAAGTCAATGGTATGTTATCTCTGAAAGGGGATCTTGACGTGGGTGATAGTGTCGAAATTGAAAAAGGATTTGAGGCACAGGGCTGGATAAATATACGAAGCCCGATACCCATGGTTATATATATTTTTATATATCTTATACAGCTTTTAAAGATGGGGCATAGTGAAGAGATTGATAGAATTCTTGATGAGATGGAGGAAAATTCTGAAAACGCAATTCCTATTTCTGAAATTTTTCTTTTTATACCGAATAATTCAATTATTGGAGTTCAAAAGTCCAGAACGGATTTTAATCTTCATGTTGGGAGAGAATGTAAAATATTAGGAAATTATGATATAAAAGGTAATGTTTTTATCGATAATAACTCGGTAATTCATGGAACACTGAAATCAACAGGTGATGTTTTTTGTGGTGAGAATGTAAATGTGCAGGGTAATATTGATTCAGATGGTGAGGTTAGAATTGAAGGTAAGGTTAATGTGGCAGGGAATATATCTGCAGAAAAAATATTATTATCAAAGAAAACAACTGTAAATGGTACACTTCTTGCTAAAAATGGTATTACTTTCATAAAATCTTCAAAACAGGATTCAGAGGATAAGGTTCGAAGGTTTGAGAGCAATGCTGATATCGTTGATGAAGTTGATGAAATGCTGGAGTAGTGCAAATTTATGGGAATGCAAATAGGGATAGTTGGCAAACCTAATGTTGGGAAATCTACATTTTTTAATGCAGCAACAGATGCTAATGCTGAAATTGCTAATTACCCATTTACTACAATTGAGGCAAACCGAGGGGTTATGTATGTCCGAAAACCTTGCCCTTGTAAAGATTTTGATGTAAAATGTACTCCACATAACTCTAAATGCATCAAAGGTACAAGGTATGTGCCAATTGAGGCCATAGACGTAGCCGGATTAGTACCAGGTGCACATGAAGGTCGTGGTCTAGGTAATAAATTTCTTGATGATCTCAGGCAGGCAGATGCTTTAATACATATTGTAGATGCATCTGGTAGTACTGATGATGAAGGTAATCCATGTAGTCTTGGCAGTTATGATCCTATTTTAGATGTTGATTTCTTAGAAAAAGAAATTACTTTCTGGCTTAATGGTATTATTAAAAAAGACTTGGATGCAATTGCACGAAGATGTGAACTTGAAGGGAAAAAAATCGAGAAAATGTTTGCGGAAAAATTAACAGGTTTAGGTATTAAAGAGGATCATATACATAATGCTGTAAGGTCAATTAATCTTAACACCGATGCGCCTTCTAAATGGACAGAGGACGAGGTTTTACAACTTTCTGAGTATATTAAGAAAATTAGTAAGCCTATGTTAATAGCATTTAATAAGTGTGATATTGCACTTGATAAAGATATAGCAAAATCATTGGAACTTAAAAAAAAGGGATATGTTGTTATACCTACAAGCTCTGAGGGAGAACTTGCACTTACAAACGCGGCAAAGAAGGGATTTATTGACTATAATCCAGGTAGTAATGATTTTAATATATTAAAAGAATCAGATCTTTCAAGTAAACAGCTAAAGGCTTTGAAGTATATTAAGAGTCATGTTTTACAGAAATATGGTAGTACAGGTATTCAAAAATGTATTGAGGAAGCTATTGAGATGCTTAATCTTATAGTTGTTTATCCCGTAGAAGATGAAACACATCTATCTGATAAAAAAGGTAGGATTTTACCTGATGCTTATTTGATGCCACTTGGAAGCATTGCTAGAGATTTAGCTTATAAAGTTCATACAGACATCGGGGATCGTTTTATAAGAGCAATCGATGCAAGAACTCATCGTATCATTGGCGCAGATCATGAGTTAAAAGATGGAGATGTAATTCGGATAGTTGCAGATAGTTAAAATATTTTATTTTGTTATTCCTTTTTTACCACATATGGGACATTCAATTTTTTTTATGTCACCTTCTTTATTGATTGTGAAAATATTATTACATTCTGGACATTTTACTTTTAATTTTTTTATTGAATGTTTTTTTTCATAAGGTTGCTTTAATTCATTGTTGACATCATCTTTAATTATTTGCGTTTTTTCAGCTTTTTTCTTCTCAACTGCAGCAGTTAATGCTTCTTCAAATGAAGGTGATGGCGGTATTGGTTCTTTTTTTTCTATGGATGGTTCTTTAATAGATTTGGGTTTTATTTCCGGTTTTGAAATCTTTTCCTCTGCAACAGATATTTTTTCAGGTGATTTCTTATTTGAAGCAATTTTTTCTGATATAAGTTGTGGTTTAGGAGTTTCTGTTTTTGAAAATTCTCTGATATGATCATTTTTTAAAACGGGGGGCTCATTTAGCACAACAAGTTTTTTTGTAGGGGTTTTTTTCACAGGTTCCAATGGCGCAGCTCGTATTTGTTTAAGTATCTCATCTTCTTCGGATTTTTCTTCTATTGTTGGTAATTTCTTTTCTTCAGAATATTGTTTTTCTTGCTTTTTTTTATCAATTTTCTTAGTTTTCTTTGGTTTTACTTGTTTTCTCTGATTTAAAATATGTTGTATATAATAAGATGTTACAACTTTAGTATATGCTATTGATCCCCCTAGTGATATAATACCCATTATTATAGGTAAATGAGCATACAATATTGGTCCAAACATCGATGATGTTATAATGTTGTTTAAACTTTCAATTTCATCTATCAAATTCAAATAATAAAAAATAATTAAAACATTAAATATTAATGTTACACATCCAATTAAAATAATTATTCGTGCTAATGACTGTTTTTTTTCTGATATATTTATTATTATTCCAATCAATGAGAATAATCCGATTATTATCACAATCCAAAAACAAGTATTGATTAATCTCAGACTATTTGCTAAATTATATATTTGCTCATCATCGCTCTTTTCCATTGCATCCAAATTAAGATATTCTGCATTATCAGCTGAATTACTTTTAATTGAAATCAAAGGTAGAAGTGACAATAAACATAATCCAAAGATGCTTGAAACTATGATTAAACTAGTAATTTTTCTAACCCGTTTAACTAAGATTTGATTCATTAAAATTAACCTCTAAATGCATTATGAGCTGATGATTGTTTCGAAATATTTGATTCTCTTATTTTTTGAAGTTCGGTAAAATCCATTCGCATAACTGTAAACATCATTTTAATAATTATAAAACCAAGCGCAATAATTATAAAAACTGTAGGAAAAACAATAACATCGGGTGCGGTAACAAAAGGCGCATTATGAAATAATAGGATATGCGCACCTAAAAACTTGATAACCGATAAAACAATAATAATACCCGGAATAATAGCAATTGTTGCAAATATAAAATGAGTTATAGTAAAAACTTCCAATGAGAGATTACGCCATCGATCAAGTAACCCAAATAATGTTATCACAACACCTAATATTACCAAGGAAAAAAAACAATAAGATGATAATGATGGCGTTTCGATAAAATCATTATCTGATATTCCAAGATAGTAGGGTGATTTAAGAAGAGCATTAATTTCTTCTTCTAAGCTTTCAACAATTTCAAAATCCCTATAGATAAAAGTTTCTGTTTTATCATCCCCTGTTCCATATCTAATGAAAGCCCATGGTAGATTGTTAATAAATATAATACCTATAACTCCAACTATAATTAGAAGGATTCCTAGTTTTGGAAAAATTTTTTTTGTATGTTTTTTTGTTAAAGTGGTTATTTCTGGAAGTTTAATTCCACGTGAAATTTCTGCTTTTTTAAATGTTTCATCTAAAATTTTTTCTTTTATTTTTTGTTCTCTCTTCGTAGTTGGATCAGATTTCTCACTCATAACCTCTCCTTCACGACATATCAAATTAATATCGACTTATTAAAGCTTTTGAAAAACAATTAGTTATTCATGAGAAATTAATCTTTAATTATTTAATTTTATCATGATTGAAGATGCTTTTGAAATGCCTGCATAATCATCTGGATAATATTCTGCATAATTATCTACAGAATTAACTTTTTATATCCCGCAAACATATCGTTTATGGGATCACTCAGAAATTGTTTTTCTAGGAGGAAAAACGTGCCAAGAAGAAATAAAACCAGTCAAAATAATTTTTCAAAACTCATTGATAAAAGAATTCCATTGAATGAACTTCCAATTAAAACAATGAAGGTTACAATTCATGCATTAAAATGGATACTTTTGCTAATCTTCTTATTTATTACTACTGGAATTTTTGTTTTATTTTTAACTGGTGGTGGCAATTATATTCAAGTGATAATTGGATATAGTATTGCTGGTTTTTTCACATTTTTTATGGGTTATTTCGGGTGGATGTTTGCTCAGAGTGTCATGGAGATGATATCAGGTAAAGAAGAAAAAGAAGAACAGTCTCTTTCTTATTATATCGGAAAAAAAAGGAAGAAATATAAATTCTGAATTCTTTTGAAAGAAAAGTTTTTATTTATTAGACTTATGATATTAGAGTTAGTAATATGAGGTGTAATATCTATTGATAATATTTGATAATCATCTTCATCTTAGACGAGATGGTCGATTTTTAGATGCTGTCAAAGATTTTAAAAAAGCAGGAGGAACACATTTTGTATTATGTCAGTTGCCAATGGTTGAACTTGTAATCAAAGAGAAAAGTTATAATTCCTGTTATCAAGAGACATTAAATATGGCTGAAGAAATCCGATCCAATATAGAGATAGATGTTTTTGTGACAGTAGGCCCCTATCCTGTTGATTATCTTAGATTAAGTAAATCATTTGATCGGAAACAAGCAATTCAGATAATGAAACAAGGAATGGATCTAGCAGCAGATCTTTGTGAGGCTCAAAATTGCATTGCCATAGGGGAGATAGGCCGACCTCATTTCCCAGTAGATGAACAAGTATTGAATGATTCAAATGATATCCTTTTTTATGGGATGCAAAAGGCAAAAGATGCAGATGTACCTGTAGTTTTACATACCGAAAGTACTACGCCAAATCAATGTAAAGAACTTGTTGAAATGGGTAAGAAAGCAGGTCTATCTGCAAATAGAATCATTAAACATTATTCGCCACCCTTAATTATGAAAGATGAGAACTTTGGTCTTATGCCATCTGTGTTAGCTAGTAAGAAAAATATAATTATTGCACTTGAAAAAGGTACGCGTTTTTTAATGGAGACAGATTATATTGATGATCCAAGACGACCAGGAGCTGTTTTAGGTCCTAAGACTGTTCCTAAAAGAACAATTGAATTTTTTGAAAATGGAATGATTACTGAGAAACAAATAAATATCATACATAAAAATAATCCTGAAAAAATTTATGGTTTAAACTTAGAAGAAAAGTAATCGATTTTTTTTAGATGTTCTTACATAATGGATTTTTTACACGATGAATTTAAATACAAGTAATGATAAACAGTAACATGATATCTATTATCAATATGGGTTGGTTTAATGGAAGGAAAAAAATCTGATAATATTAAAGGCAATGACAACACAAAAAAATTAGGCCTTAAAAACAAGAAAAAAGTTATAAAAATATCAATAGTTTTATTGATTATACTTATTATTTTTTGTGCTGCTTATAGTGCAGGTTTTATACCAATAAAAGAACTTATGACAATAAAGCAACCGATAGGTAATTATGAGAAAATAGATATCGATAGTTATTTAGAAACATATCCAGAACTTGCTAATTTACCAAATTTAGACAAGATAAAACATGTAGCATATGGCACTGATGAATCTAATGATGCTGTTATTAGCGATTATAAACAAGAATTAGAAAATGAAGGATATAGTTTGAAATATGAGGGTATTAGTAATTTTGGAGAAAAACCATTTGAGTATTATGGTTTTCTTAAAGGTATAACTGCAGTTGTAATAATTGTTACTGAAGATAACAATGAAGAATTTGATTATGAATCCATAGTTCTCTATACAACTGGCAATGCTCTTGATTATAAAGAGATACTTGATTTGTATGAAGAAAATCTATAAATGTTTAATCGTATCTAATATTTAATTACCATTAATAATTGATTTATTATTCATCTACTTCTATTTTTTTAATAATTATTTTTGCGCCTAACTCTTTAAATTCTTCAATATACTCTTTAATTTTAATATTAGAAATTTTTCCGATATCAATTAAAATAACTGCAACTTCACTGAAATCTCTCCTCGAAGTAATTATATTATCAACAATAGATAGAAGCTTACTTTCATTGTTTAAAACAACAAGTTCTAAGGAATACGTACCATCAATTACAATGCCTACTTTTTTTCCATCTGATGTATGACCATGACGCTGTGTTTTTTTTGGAAATTTTTTATTAAGAAACTTAATCAGTTGTTTTTCTGTTTCTTCCTTATTTACAGCTTCAGGTTTAAACTCTCGATCAATTATCCTTAAAATTGTGTTAAAATCATTTTTTATTTCTATTTGAGATTCAGACATCTGCTTTTTTGATGATTTTTCATTAATTGAGTCAATACTTATTTCATCATTATATGTTGAATAATTATTTGATGTAGAACGAAAAAAAAGATTCCTTTTTAAGTATAGTACAAAACTGACTACAATAATCATAAAAACTATTGTTACAACCCCCAAATGATTCTGCCAGTTTATTCCTAAATCAATTGTAAAAACCATTATTACTAGTATTATAAGAAATAGAGCAAAAACAAAGTGAAACAATCTATGTATTCGTTCTTTTGTCATTATTAGTTTTATAACATTTATCTCTTTATAAAACCATACCTGAATGAAAACCTAGGTTCAGTTTTAGCCAATATAACCCAACTCATCTGATTTCTCTCTTGAGCCATGTTCCATTTCTTTTAGTTGATGAGCGATATGCTCTATTTCCTTTGCTTTTTTCTCTAATTCAACAAGATTTATGTTAATGTTTGTTATTTTCATTAAGATTTTTAAAACTGCTTTTGCACTTTTTGGATCTACAAGATAACCTGGAGTCTCACCCATAAAGCATATACCTTCAAAACCTCTCAATTTACCCAGTCCAAGTAGTAATCCACTAGCTCCTACTATGCCACCACCTGGTTCATTTTTCTTGAAGATTGCCCCATATTTTTTCATTGTTTTTACAAGATGTTTATCAGTTGTGGCACACAGTACTTTAGGATTTTGTATTTCATGTCCAAGACCATATCCACCTAAAGTATACATTTCTTTTACACCTAGGTCCTGAGCTATATCCAAAATTGTTCCAACAAGTTCATATTGCCCATGTGATGAAAGACCTTGATAATCTCCAGTAAGTAGGATCAGATCTCTCTGATTTTTTTTCTTGGCTTTCCAGTAATAAAACTCATTATTTACTAGTTCAATAGTTCCATCTGTATTAATAAAAACTTGTGGGGGAAAATCCTTGCTGTATAATTCAGCAAATTTAATTGCGTTAATACTATCAATTAAATGTTCCACCGCTAACTTTCCAACGTTACCAATACCTGGAAGACCCTCTATTAATATTGGGTTTTTAAGTTTAGGTTTTTTAGATAAGTACTTAACCGTGACATAATCCATTTTTTATTCACCTTTTTCTAATTTCTTTAATTTTCTCCTATACTTCCCATAATGATCCTGGGGTGAAAACCTTGGTGGATTTTTTGATATGGTTTTTATTTTACATTTATTGCAAATATTATCTAACTTGTATTCTTTACATTTTGTACAGTAAAATAGATTTGACATTACTCCTCTAGTTTTCGATGAAGCTCACAATCACCATTATATTTTTTAATATGTTCTTTTGTTCTCTCCACTGCTTTTTTCATTTGATCCTCAGCTATTTTATAATCAGGTGCTTTTACCTTGATCATATACTGAGGCGCTCCAACATATTTTATTTTAATCTCAACATCTTCATATTCACTTAACTCAGCATTTGAAAGTGCATCACGAATATAATTCACACCATCGGGTAACCAAGAATTAACAGTTAAATAACCTCTTATTTCAACAAAAGGAATCGATATGTTATCCTTTGATACCAAGTCAAAATCTTTTAACCAACTACCCTCAAATCCATCATTTATTAATGTTTCCACATCATATGCACATTCTTCAAAAGCCGCATAAAGTGAACCATATTTATTTATTAATTCGTTACCAAAGTCATTGTAACACTGCTCAATTGTTTTTCCAATTTTTTTAGAGACCATCTCCATGAGTTTTACAGCTTTTTGAGTGTTCTTCCACTCCTGTATTTTATCTCTTTTTTGATGTTCATTTACTCTTTTTAAAGAAAGATCAACGTGATCTTTTGCTTTATCTACATGCATTACTTTACAGACAACTTTTTGTTTTTCTTTTATATGATTACGAATCCGTTTTACCCAACCAGTTGCAGCTTCAGATATATGAATAAATCCCTCTCTCCCAGGGTACTCACCAAGAGATACAAACGCCCCAAAATTCTGAACTTTGACAACCGTTCCTACGATAAGCTCTCCTTCTTCAGGATAATCCTTCTTAATCATAACAATAAGACCTTTAATTTTACTCAATAACCTCTAAAATCTCACCTTTGATCTTTGCCTTTCCACCACGAGGTATCGCTAATTTACTACCACATATATGACAAGAGACTACAGTGCTAGCCTTATTAAATAAAACTTGTTCATTTTCACAATCTGTACATCTTACCTTTATAAATTTACTCTCAGGTTTATCCATATATTATTCACCAATTTCTAATTTTTTCGCTCGAATACTTGGAGGCTGGTGGATTTTCTTACATATGGAACATCTAAACTTCAATGCTATACGTCTACTAGTTTTCTCCCGTCCTTCAGGTTTAGGTCTAGGAAACCCTCTATATCCACGCATTACACGACGAAATCGTCGCTGACCCTGTTTAAGCTCACTTGCTTTTTTCTTTTTTATTTTATCAACTTCATGAATTGTATGTTTCTTACAGTATGGGCAATATGTTTTAACTTTCCTTGGTTTTAACATATAAAGCTCCTTAGAGAATACTATAGAATGTAAGGGTAATAAGGAGGTAATATAAAAAGGTAAGCTACCTCTTCAGTAGCTCCGAAGGGTTTTCCAAAACCAAAAATATCTTTAGTAGTCTAGAAAAAAAAGATTTTTTATCTAATGGAAAGTATTTCACTGATTAATCTTTCCATCGTGGTTCTTCTTTTGAGACTTCTACTTTTAGAATCAGATCGGTAGACATCTTAGGAAGATTTTGCATCATGCTCATCTTACTATCGTACAATAAGATGAAAGTATCCTGTATAATATTAAGAGTGTCGTCTTTTAGGGATTTTAAAAATTTATAGAAGTCGCTTAATTCACCTTCTGTAGGATGTGAAAAATTGATAAATTGGGTAAGTGAATCTATAACAATTATGTCTGGACTTGCTTTTTGGATACCGAATCTTATGATATTTTTCATTTCTTCTAGATTAAATGGAGGTTTGTGATAAAGACAGTCGTCTATGTTGTCTTCTGATGGGAATGCATATCCTGAGACGCAATCAATGAAAACTATCTTTTTTAGATTAAGCGGTTTTTTATTGAGGGCTAGTCTCATGTAATCATAACTTCTTACAAGTGAGATGTAGAGAACGTTTGTGAAACGTTCAGGTTTAGTTTTGTTTAAGATATCAATAATTTCAGTGAATTCTATAGAATTATGTGTGAGTAATACTATTCCATTTAGATTTTTTAAAATATCTGATATTTCGTGATGTATCTCTTTCCAATAATTTATTGTTATAACATCTTCATCCATGATTACTACCTGGGAAGTAATTTTATGATGCAGTTTTTTTAACAGTGCTGATGAGGTCGTCAAACTCAAATGGTTTTGTGATGTAATCTGCTACGTTTCCCATTTCAAGTATTTTCTTTTTTTCTTCATCTGAAAATCGTACGACTGTGAGAAGTATTATCTTTGGGTTGCTTTTCTTTTCTTTTAGTTTCATAAGTATTTCTTTTGTTGTTAGTCCTGGCATCATTACATCAAGTGTTACAACATCTGGATTAAAATTATCGATTTTTTCTAGAAAATCTTCTCCGTTTTCTGCCATTTCGGTTTCATAGCCTTCTTTTTTCATCATGAGATTAATCATCTCTCGAAGGTCTTGTTCATCATCAACAACCATTACTTTTGTCATCTTTTTTCTCTCCTCAGCTTCTATTTAGGATATGTTCTTTTTTATTAAATTCTTTTCCGTTCCTTATAATATCTATTCATTTAATTTTTCTACTCTAGTTCTTCTTTTTTACTTCTAATTTTTTTTCTTCTTCGGATAATAAATAATCTATACCGTTCTGGGTTATTTTTACCGTATCATCTGACTCATGTTGTAAAAATTCAACATTTATTAGTTCATATACCATATATTCTATTTCTGGTTTAGTTTTATCCATTAAATATTTTGCTTCATTTATATCCAAATCTCGTGAATATAATAATTGCAAGAGTTTATGGTGTTGTTCATCGAGCTCGATAATTTCATTTGTTGTTTCCAGCGGTATGTCGGGTTCTGTTAATTCTCTCACATGATTTTCTATGATTTGATCTAAATGTAACTTATCTAACAGTTTACCATTTTTGTCATACAGAAGACACATATTGTCTTTGTATCGCCATGTTGAAACATTATTCCACTGATAGCCTAATATGCTTGTATCTTCAGGTTTTTTCCCCTTGGCTTTACCTTCAGCTCCAGCCTTGTAAGTTTTTCTTCGTTGTTGCTGCGTACGCGAATAATCTCGCTCTAATTGTATGAGATCAAGGTCTACCCCAATCTCTCTAAGCGTTGAAACATAATTTCCTCCAACTCGGTTTTTAAACTCCTTTATAAAAAACAATCCTGCTTTTTCTCTTAGATCTATACATATTACTCTGATAATAGTCTCAATGACTTTTCCCACTACAAAGGGATCAACTGAATTTATATCAGAATCAACAGTAACAGCATCAGCAGTGATTTCTCCATAACCTACTGTGCTTTTTATCTTAACATTTTTTAGAAAGTTATATCTCCCGATTAGTGTCTTGAGTATTGTATCTATAAGTAAAATAGAAACAGATTCAGAGGCCCGCCTACTTGTTATAACCAAAAGTGTTTTTATTGTCTGTTTAATTAAATCCGAATTTTGAATATCTGACATTTATATACCTCCGGGTTTCAGTCCGAAAATATCGATTTCTTTGAATTTTTCTTCGAGATCAACAACAGATCTAAGCGGTAGCGTGAAATAAAAGGTGCTGCCTTTTCCAATTATGCTATCTGCCCATATCTGTCCACCATGTGCAAGAACAATACCTCGTGAAATTGCAAGCCCAAGACCCGCACCGCCAAACTTCCGATCCATACCTGAATCAACCTGGTAAAATGTTTCAAATATCTTTTTTTGTTTATCCTCTGGTATACCACGGCCAAAATCCTGAACTCCGAACAATATATTGTTCTTGTCTTTTTTAGCTTGTACATTGATAATAGAGCCATCTGGTGAGAATTTTATCGCATTACTTATAATATTTATAATCACTTGTTTTATACGTTCTTGATCAATTGTTAACTCAGGCATCTCATCTTCTATCTCTGCGTTAATCGTAATATGTTTTAAATCTGCAGATGATTGCATTGTTTCAACTGTTTCTTTCACCATGGTTTTTATATCTGTTTTTTCGGGGATAAATTTCATGGTTCCTGATTCCAGCCTGGAGATGTCAAGAATGTCTTGAATCAGATGATCCAACCGATCTGTATTTCGGAGAACAATGTTGAGTGCTTTTTTTTGCTCTTCAGTGATATTGCCAAGCGTTTGCTTCATCACCATTTGTACATAACCTTTTATCGCAGACATCGGTGTTCGAAGTTCATGAGAGGTTACATTGAGAAAATCTGATTTTATCCGATCAAGTTTTTTTAGTTTAATATTCTGCAGTTTGATTCTTTTCTGTGATTTTATAAGTCCCTCATGGATTATATGCATGTCCTCCAGGATGCTTAGAGTAGCAGCTTCGCTTTGTTTCGATTCAGTGATCTTTTCGTTAAGCTCTCTTGTTCTTTCCTCGACTTGTTTTTCCAAATTTTTACTGTAATTTTCCAGTTTACTCCTAGATTCTTTTAACTTCCCGCTCATTTTGTTAAAAGCATCTGCTAATTTCCCGATTTCATCTTTAGTTTCTATTTTTATATTATACTCAAGGTCTCCTTGAGATATGGCTTTTGCTCCTTCAGTTAATGTTGTTATTGGTCTAGTGACAGTTTTAGTAAAATAAAATGAAATAAAGATTACCACAATAAGTATCACAATGAAGAAACCAACGCCATCAACAATCATTTTATTTCTTGCATCAACAACAGATTCTAAGGAAATTCCCAAGTAAAACGTCCACTGTTCCCCCTCTTCGCCTATATCAAGTGGATGAACAATTAGTTTTATATTTTCACCAGTTTTAGGGGACACACTATCTTTAACAACCGTTTTACTTGTACCAAGAGATTCATCGTTTATCTGTTTTCCCCACATTGCCGTGTCATCAGCTCGTAAGATTTCTCCGTCTGGTTTAACTACCCACCAAAACAAAACACTTTCGCATTCACTAATTTCTTTGAGTGTCTCGAATGGCCAGATCTGAGCAAAATAACCAGCTTCAATGCTTTGTGAAGCCACATTGGCTACCACTATATGATGTTGAATGATATTTTCTTCCATGGAAGAAGTTTGTTCAGCTAAGGATATACCTAGGATTAGTGTCCCTGAAATAATTGACACTATTATCATCAATAGTAGGATCTTACTGAATATGCTTTTTCTTTTTATGAGATGCATACTGACAACTTACCTATTAGTTGGTAATAATTTAATCCTGGAGCCTATTCCAATCTATCATATCCCAGCCCAGAGTATTTCTTTCTTTTATGCAAATCAAACACTGTCAGATATATATAAGAACAGGTTCAACTCTAATTTTCTTCACCAATGATTACCATAGAATTAACAAGGTTTCCATGCTTATTTCCTATTTCAGATATGTAACCCTGTTCACCAAAGGTAAATGTGCCTATAAACGGAACTCCTATTGCTTCCTCAACTAAAAGAGGCATCATAGGTCTCTCGCCTTCTGGGATACCTAGCATTGTTCCAGCACAGAATACATATATTCCAAATGCTCCTTCGCCTTTTTCAATACCTCCATTTTCCAAAGCAGCATTAGGAGTGCTTTGAGCCCTATTAAGTAGCAGTTCCCAATTCCCATGCATTAACTGTATTTTTTCTCCTTCTTCCACGTTAGCAAAAACAGTAAGACGTTTATCTGATAAATTAACTGAAAGTGGATGTATTGATAGATAATGAACGGTTTCATCTGGATCGGTAAATATTTTTGCTAGCGGGTAAAATGTTGATTCAGAGAGTATTGTTATTTCTCCTTCAGAGGATTCAAGTGCTTCACCTATGACTTCTCCGTTAGTCCAATTGTTATAAACCTCTGCAGCGAGTTTGTTATCGATCTCATAAATTATCCTTCCATCTGCTCGAGTGATATTTCCTTCGTTCTCGCTTACTAAATATCCTGCTTCAAATGCAGATCCAACTTTTAAATCAGTAAATACTGCTGTAAGGCTGACACCATTACTATATACCTTATCGTTTACAAATTGTTTCCAATATCCCTCTATCGTATTGTCTCCAGAACTGCCCCCCATTATTGGAACATCTTTGCCAATGACATCCTCTATTCCAAAAAGAATCTCCTCTTCTGCCCCAGGAGCCGCAGTAATTAAAACAATCGCAGGTATTTCTCCTTCTTTTCCTGCATTCTCAATAGCTTCTATAATAGCTTTTTCTCCAGCCGCTCTAGCTGAATCTTCTTCATCCAAATCAGCTCCGCCAACACCAAAGCTTATGTTTTCAGAGGATACACCTAGTAAAGCCAATGAACCAACTTCACCAGCATGATAACCATCGTTAGTTATAACAGCAGCACAAGATGTACCACCATAAACCTGTGCATTAGGGAAAAAATTATTAACCTCTCCAAGAACAACCTCTGAATCATAACCTACTGTAGAGAAAAGTATAACATATTCTGGAGATTTTTCTCCAAATTCGCTAATTACTAAAGAGGCTGCCTCATTTACCGCATTAATAGCATTATTATCTATACTCCACCCACAACTAACATATACCGGTCCTGTAAGTTGCGTCTCATCATCTCCTTCAGTTATTTCAATCTCTTCTGTTTCGAAGCATCCACTTAACAACAAGGCTCCTATAACTACTCCTAATATACCAATATTTTTTAGATTTTTCATATTTTATCTCTCCCCCTTTAACCCTTACTTTTATTTTTCAATTCATTCATTTTAAGATCTCCTCCAGCTTCTAACTCCTTAAATTTTGCCATATTTTTTCCTCTCCTCTTTCAATTTTTCTTCTAATTCTTCTACTTTCTTTTTCAATTCAATGATTCTCAGCTCTCGACCAACTGTAATATTTTTATATTTTTCAAGTTCTTCTAACTCTTCTTTTAATTCCTCCTCGACATTCTTTCTTTCAGTAATATCTTTATAAATGGTATATTCTCCAATTTTTTTATCACCCACCAATATCGGAGCACTAATAATTTCAACAGGGATTAAACTTTCATCTTTTCGTTTATGAAGAGTTTCTATTGCGGATATGTTCTTTTCTCGATGTTGTTCTGCCTCAGGAATTTCCCCCATAGGGACTATAAAATCATGTAAACTCTTTCCTTTTATTTCTTCAGCTGCGTAACCAAAAATTCTTGTAAATCCAGGATTTATATCTTTTACTTTATGATCCAAATCAATGGTAACTATACCATAGGGGATATTATCAAACAAAACCTCAAAGTATTTCTTATGATATTCCAGTTCTTTTACAGCATCCTTTTGCTCAGAAAGATCATGGAAAACCACTAAATCAGCAGGTTTACCATCATAGTCAATCCTAATTCCATTTACCCTAAAGGGTAACTTTTTACTATCTTTTGAAATCACCTCGATCTCATATGATTCAATTTTTTCCCCCAACAGTCTCTTAGCCAAATTTTTTATAAGAATAGCCTTACTTTTCGCTGTTATAAATTTTGTTTTCAGAAAGTTCTTTCCAAGTAACTCCTCTCTTTTCACACCAGTTATATCTTCTATTCTATCAGAAACTTCTAGGAATTTCCCTTTTTTATTAACGATGACGATAGGATCAGGAATCAAACTAATCAGAGTTCGAAGGGTTTTCTTAGAATCCTGTAAGACTCCTCTTATCATCTTCTGGTCGGTGTCATCTTCAATGATTTCCATCGTTTTATTAGATACCGGTTCTGATATCTCTGTAGATGATAGAGCCTCCTGCAATTTCCCTTCTTTCTTTTTGAGCCATTCCTGTCTCCGTAATACTTTTATTATCTCAGGCTCATCCTTCATATAATCTATCCTCACAACAACTTTTCAGACATTATCCTTATGTATTTTAAAATAGTTGAACTTTCCAACACTACCAGATATGGTGGTGAATT
>JAUWIE010000075.1 GCA_030605515.1 Thermoplasmatota archaeon | reverse complement strand
ATCCTCTCAACGTAATGAGAGTTAGAGATGCATATTTTTAAGTTGAATTATTGTGTATTGTTGATTATTGTACTTCAACCATGAATCCCATTTCTTCTAATGTGGCTTTTACTTTTGTTCTGTGATCACCTTGAAGTTCTATCTTTCCATCTTTTATAGTACCGCCGCAAGCACATATTGATTTCAAGTTGCTAATCAAAGTGTCGATGTCTAGTTCATTTGGATTGATGCCATCAACAACCGTCATCATTTTTCCATATCGCCTCTTATCAACAGCGATATTGATTTTCTGTTGCTCACGAGCTATATCTTCACAGACACAGATCTCTTTTGGCAGACCACATTTTGGGCATATATTGCTCATTTATTTTTCTCCTTCCTCCCGCATGACCGTCAGTAGCTTAGCAATAGACATACGTATCTGCCTTATTTTTCCAGGTGATGGAGGCGATCCACCCATTGCAGCTACACCACGTTCATGCATTAGTTCTCTTTTCAATTCTTCAAGTTTATCCCGTCTTCCTTCAGGAGTAAACCCTCTAATTTCTTTAGCGTTAAGAGCCATATTTAAGCAACCTCTTCAAGTAATTTCTTTAAATTCTTCATAATATTCTCAGCTGTTTTTCCAGCAACTCCATTAACTGACGCAAGATCATCAACATCCATTTTAAAAAGTTCTTCTAATGATTTTATACCTGCTTTTTCAAACTTTTTAACAATTGAAGGACCGACACCTTTAATCTCAGTTAATTTTTTGATATCGGTAGTTTTCTTTATTTCTTCTTTTTTCACAGTTGGTTTCTCAACTTCAGGTTTTTCCTCTTTTTGTTCTTTTTTTAATCTTATTTCATCAGGTAATCTAGCATTAGGTTTCATTATTCGAACTTTTACTCCAAGGACACCTGCTTTTAGTTTAGCTACTGCAAAACCGTTATTCATGACTTCTTTTACTATTTCACCACAGTATTTTACATGACCCCGTGTAAATTTCTCAGTTCTATGACGCGCTCCTGTAAGTTTTCCGGCAATTGTTATCTGACATCCTTTTGCACCAGCATCCATAATTCTTCTAACCGTTGAATGACCTGCTCTTCTAAAATGCCATCCTCTCTGTAGAGCTTCAGCTAATTTCTCTGCCATTATTTGCGCATTTAATGGAGCTTTACTACCTGCTTCTTGAATCTCAATTTGAGGATTATCAACATTGAATTTTTCTTTAATATCTGATGTCAACTCTTTTATTTTACTTCCGCTTTTTCCTATTACCATTCCTGGGCGCTCAACTAAGATATTTATCCTTGTTCCCATAGGTGTCCTTTGGATATTCATACCTCCAAATCCAGCACCCTCTATTTTCTTGATTAAGAACTCCTTGATTAAGATCCTATTTGTATTCTCTCTTATGAATTTACGCTCACTTGCCATTACTCTACCTCTTCAAGGATTATTTCAATATTTGTTGTTATTCTATTCTTATCTGTTGCTCTTCCATGAGCTCGTGGCATTATTCCTTTTATTATCCTTCCATTATATGCTGATATATGAGCAATTTTCATATTGTCTGTATCAAATCCTTTATATTCTGCATTATTTGCAGCGTTTTCTACTGTTTTCAGCAAATATCTTGCTGCCTTTTTAGGATAACTTCCAGGACCTATTCCTTTTTGATGTGCTCTTTTTCCATTATGAAAGACCGCTCTAAGAGGACGTTTCATAATAATGATCTCTTCTAGGTACTTTTTTGCATCTTCTGTTTTCATCCCTCTTATAGCATAAGCTAAGTTTTTTGAATCTTTTAGAGAGCAATGAAGCTCATAACCATATGCTTTTGCGGTTTTATCTGGATCTACATCAGTTGAATATCTTAACATTTTTCATCACTTCAATGGCATATATTTAGAAGACCTTGTTGCACCTACTCCAGGTCCTGTATGTTTAACTTTTGAACGTGTTAAAGCAAACTCACCTAGATAATGTCCTACCATATCAGGTTGAATATCAACACGCTGAAATGTTTTTCCATTATGTACATCTATTTTATGTCCGATAAAAACAGGTAAAACAGGCATATCTCTACAATGTGTTTTTATGATATCACCTTGTTTTAGTTTTTTAACATCATTAAGAAGTTTTTCTTGTTTCTTTGTTAAACCTCTATTTAAGGACCTGCGTATTCTTGAGGGTAATAAAGGTAATAGCTCATCGATTGGAAGTTTTTGCAACTCTTCTAGAGTTAAACCACGGTAAGTAAATTCTTTCTTTTGAATCTCAATTTTTTTCCTTCTGCTCTTTCTTTTACTTCTTGCAGAAGATCTAAAGCCAACTTTTTTTGCCATATTATTTATTTCCTCCCGGTCCGTTTTGCTGCAATACTTCCAGTCTTACTACCTGGCGATGCTCCTCTTTTTATTGTACTTGGTTTTCCAACATGTTGATGGCTTCCACCACCATGTGGATGGGCAACAGGATTCATTGCTACACCTCTGACAACCGGATATTGTTTTCCTCTTACTCTAAATGCTATATATTTTTTACCTGCTTTTAGAAATGGTTTATCTTTCCGTCCACCACCAGCAAGAACACCTATTGAAGCTCTACATGATGAATCTAATGTTTTATATTTGCCTGATGGTAACCGAATAACTGTTTTTTTCTTGTCATGTGATACTATTGATGCATTACTCCCTGCAGATCTTACAAGTTTCCCACCATCTCCTGGGGTAAGTTCAATATTATAAACAGGAATTCCCTCAGAGATTTTTCCAATAGGTAAAACATTGCCAATACCGATCTCTCCTTTATTATCAGTAAATCTTATTTTATCTCCAACTTTTACTCCCTCTGGAGCAAAACTTAATAATTTCTTATTATTTTCAAGTTTTATATTTACGAGAGGGGCTGTATGTCCAGGATCATGAATTATATTTTCAATGGTTCCCTCATGATTCTCTGTATTTTTGTCATATTTAACTTTCCCTCTATATCGATGTGAAGGTGAATTGAATTTTGTTTGTGTTCTTCCCCGCCGCTGTTGTATTAATCTTTTACCCATTATTCCTCATACTCCTTAGAATATTCCAATTCTCATTCCAACATCTTCTGCTTTAAACTCTGGCATGAGTGTTACAATTGCATGTTTACCTTTTTTTGTAATTTTTGTGTGTATCTCTTTTACTTTCACTTCAAACATTGTTTCTACTGCTCTTCTTATTTGATTCTTATCTGCGGTTCTTCTAACAACAAATTCAAGAGCATTATTTTTCTCCATAAGATTCATAGTTTTCTCTGTTACAAAAGGATGAAAAACAATATGATATGGATCCATTATTTTCCGCCTCCAATTTCTTTTAAGGCAGATTCAGTAAATACTGTCAGTCGTCCTGCATTTCCTCCGGGGGCTAAATGTTCAATATTTAATTGACTAGGTTTTATAATATCAACACCTATAAGATTATTAGAACTTTTCTCGATATCTTCTTTTGTTGAAACAATTAAAATTGACTTTGGAGTTTTATATTTTCGCCCTCTTGTTTTTCCTTTACCAGCTCTTATATGTTTTCCATTTAAAGCACGAAGTACATCATCATAGATACCAATTTTTTCAAATGTTTCTATGACTTTTTTTGTCTTTTTGATTTTTTCAAATCCATCCTCAATTATTAGCGGTAATGTTATTTTTTCATCGAACTTATGTCCTCTCCCAGTTACAAGTTCTTTATCTGCTGTTGCAGCGAGTGATGATTTTAATGAAAGGAGCCGTTCTTTTTTGTTTATTTTTTCCTTCCAGTTTCTTTCAGCTTTTGGTGGATGTGCTCTTCTACCACCGACAACACCAGGAGCAAGTGCTGCTCTTCTTCCTTGTGTAAGCCGTGGTACACGTGACATTCCACGACCTTTACCAACAGAGGCTGTTGCATGTTTTTTACCTGAATAAGGATCGGCACCATACGGTTGTCTCTTGTTAGAGCGAAGAACATTAAATGATTTTTTGATGATATCTGGACGGTACGGCGTATTGAAAACATCAGGTAAATCAATCTTATTTTTTACTGATCCATCAATACCATAAACATTTACCTTAATCATTATTCTACACTCCTTGTTTACTAGTAGTTGAAATATATGTGATTTCTGGTTTTTCAATCTTGACACCACGCTGATAACGTATCGCATCTCTCATGCTGATCAATCGTTTTACAGGTCCTGGAATTGAACCATGAATAAGAACATATGAGTTTCTTACAATACCATAATGTGGAAAACCACCTGAAGGAGTAATTTCATCTCCTTTGTCACCTATCTTTAAAACACGTTTATTATATTCTGTTCGCTGATGATATCCCATCTGTCCTGCTTGAGGAACTGTTGTTTGAATCCAATTTGGATGCCAGGAACCTGCAGTTCCAATCATTCTCCGATGCTTTGAATTTTTATGAGTAAGAAGCTTAACTCCCCATCTCTTTACTGCTCCTTGGAATCCTTTTCCTTTTGTTACAGCAAGAACATCAAGCATATCTCCTTCTTTGACAGCATCATTTATTTTCAGCTCTTTACCTAGGATATCTTTTGCATATTTTATTTGTTCATCAATGCTTCCACCGCAAATCCGAAGCTCACGAATTTCAGGAATTTTTTTAGGTATACCCGTAACTAATTTTGGTTGAGTATATACTAAAATCCGTATTTCATCAGCCTCTTTAATAAAATCCATGTTTTTCTTTTTCTCTTTTTTTGCTAAAGGCAGTTTCTTTGAAAGTTCCGAATCAAGTTTCTCAGCCCATATTTCACCAATTGTTTGTAACCCATGATAAGTTTTATTATATGCTCTAATTGCTGCTACTTTTACAGGAGGGGTTTCAACAACCGAAACAGGCATTCGAACCTCACGACCAGATGTAGTTGAAGTAGGTCTGTAATCAGTAATAAAAGCATGAGTCATCCCAGCTTTATAACCCAAAAAACCTTGTATCTTTGGTTTGTCACCACCTTCTGGCCAACTTTTTATATGTGGTGTTTCTGCTCTAGCTCTTTTTCGTGGCGAATAGCCCATAGATCCTCTTCTTGGATGATGTCTCTCAGACATAACATACCCTCTATATTCTTTTATTCATGTATGATATTTATTTAAGTTAATTTGCCTAAACCGTGACATTTCATAAACAACCAAAAACACAGGATGGTCTGTTTGATGCCGGGTTTCTACTATTTTTTTTGAATTGCCCGATGAATGTCTGGTATAATCAAGGAAGTAAGGCATAATAGAAATGATATATAAATGTTATTACTTAGTCAATCGTTAGCGAAAGTACCTATTAATGAACAGAAAAAAGTAATTTTTTCATTAAAATTTTTGTTTTATACTGAACCAATAGTAAAAAAATAAATTTTATTATTAAAATAGTAAAAATTAAAATTTAATAGACAGAATTTTATTCAAAATTGAATCAATTTATGTTACTAAAGTTGTTAATGACATTTTTTCATTTTGATAATTTTCCACAATATCTTTAAATAATATCATTGTTAAAAGTTAACAAGAGTCATGATATTGATATAAGTTGAAATGAGGAAAGGTGAGATAGAAATGGAATTTAAAGTTATTAAAAAAAGGTTATTTCATAGCTCTAATTCTCGGCGGTTTATTGAAATTGATTTGATTCGTGGTTTTACAATTATAATGATGATTCTTTTTCATATTTCATGGGATTTAGATCATTTTGGTATTGTTACACTGAACAAAACAATATATCAATACAATTTCATTTTTCAACCAATGTTCTTTTTATTAGTTGGAATATGTCTAGCCGTTAATAGCAATAAAAACAACAATCTATCAAAAAATAAAAAAAGTTTTAAGACTCACCTGATAAAACGTGGTCTTTCGATTGTTGGTCTAGGTATGATTATTACACTAATAACTTTCGTCATTTTTCCAGATAAAATAGTATTATTTGGAGTGTTACATTGCATTGGATTCTCAATAATTTTAAGCATTCCATTCCTTAAATTCAAATCCTATAACATTCTATTTGCTTTGCTAATAATAATTTTTGGATTTATAATTGGATCATTTACAATGGAGAATCCAACAATTTTACACCTTATGATTGGAGTTCATCAACCTAATCTATGGCAGCATACTATTGATTATTTCCCTCTTTTTCCTTGGTTTGGTGTAACTCTATTTGGAGTTGCTTTAGGAAATCTATTATATACTGGTAATGAGCGAAGATTCAAAATCCCTGACCTTTCAAAATATAAACCTGCAAAGATGTTTTCGTGGTGCGGTAAACATTCATTAGCAATATATCTATTACATCAGCCAATAATAGCAGGTACATTATTCATTTTTGATATTTTTTAAAATCTTACAGCTTATATTATCTTAAATTAGTTTCAACAAAATTTATATGGAAACATTTTTATGATTAGTAAATGCCATTTTGTTCCCATATATCATACACCAAATGAATGCGGGAAAACAAGAAAATGCCTCAGTAACTGCTACACCATTAAATGGTAAAAGAAAAATAGTTGATGTAATAGCCATTATTACAAACACTGATGCAAGTATTCCCATATTATACTCAAATTTACTTGTTCTTGTTGTTTGCCCAATTATTAGAAAAGCCAGGATTAATAATACAAAGAATGCAGCAGCAACAAAAAAATGAAGTAGAGGTTTTGTTTCAGGAAATAGCCCAACTCCTATAAGGGCCAAAGAACTAATACTAAGAATAATTGATCCAATTTTTTTTGATAATTGTTTTTGTAATCCAACTGAAAAAATAAATCCAAGAATTCCACCAATAACCAGACCTAAATTGAAAAAAAGTGCAGCTATACCTTCTATACCTAGATCACTCAACGCATGTTCAGTCCATTCAAACCAAGGTGATAAGATTATAGCAAATGCGATGCATATGAATATAACAATAGGTAGCATAATTCCACATATGCCCGATATCTTTGTTATCATTGAACTCTTTAATTTTAATCGCTTGAACATTATATATTAATATTAAATTAGGTTACTATATATAACTTATTATACAATTAGCTCCATCTAGCTATCATTACTCGATGTTCTAATATTTACTCAAAATAATTCGTTATACAATTGCTAACTCTGTTAAATAATAATAGGTAACTAGTATAGGGTTCTATTATATTATTAGAATATTTTTGGAATTATCCGCCATGGAACCTTTTCCATATATGTTTTATATTTTTCTCCATATTGTTTTAATAATAATTTTTCTTCATCAATAATACTCCAAATCATAATTGGTATAGCAATAATTGCTATAAACAGTGCTAGTAAAGAATAAAAAAACAAGGCTAATCCAAAGCCGATTATTAATAATGATGTATAATGTGGATGTCTAATATGATCAAATATTCCATCTGTTACAAGTTGACCTTTGAATGTTTTATGCCAAAATATCTCCCATTTAAAATATACACTAGCACCAATAAGAAAAATTACTACTCCAAATATCACAGTAATACTCATATCTAATGGAATCTCCCAAATACCATATATTGCAGTTAATGGTCCAAGTAAAATGATAAGAAGGAGTGGAGCATAGTGAACAATAAAAAGTGCTCGCAATTCTTTGGGTGGTCTATAATTACAAAACATATCTGTATGATCTTCAAATTAATTTAATACCGCCGTTTTCAATTAGTATATCTTGTGGTTTAAGTGTATGTTTGGTATTTCTCATTTTCATTACAGATAATTTCCTTCGATCCATTGTTGGATCAAGACTAAGTACGATTACACCATCAGCAAGAAACTCTGAAATACCATCTCTAGAGAGAAGTAATGAACCAGCTGGTAATTCTGAAGTTATAATTGAAGTGGAATTTGCTGACTCTAATGTAGTTAATATATAACGTAAATGAATACGCCTAACAGGTATATTACTATTAGATGAAAGATCTTCTGGTGAAATGACACTGATATCGCTATTATATTCATCATTTTTAAGATATATCGGCATTTCTGATAATGGTGTAATAGAGTCTAACACAATCCGATCGTAGCCACCAGATAGTATCTCATTGGTCATTGATTCATAAATAAGTTTTTTATTAATGTTTAGAAATAAGAATTTAACAAGATTTTTTTCAATTTCAGATTGAAAATTAATACCAAGCTCTTCAGCCTGAGTGATAATACCCTCAACCTTTTTATCTAATGTTAAAAAAAGACATTTTTCTCCTTCTTTCAATCCTTCAAAAAGAAACTGTAAACAGAATATACTTTTACCGCTACCAGGTGGACCAGAAACTAAAGTAATTGAATTTTTTGGCAAACCTCCACCAATAATATTGTCTAAACCTTCAATACCTGTTTTTTCTCTCTCCAATTTAACCACCTTAAAGTATAATTAATGAAT
>JAUWIE010000100.1 GCA_030605515.1 Thermoplasmatota archaeon | reverse complement strand
GGGGTGACACATGTCTTTGGGTTACACACATTCTCCTTAATTGTATACCGAAACTCATAAGTATAAGATGTATATCCCTATTCAAATGTTGAAAATTGGAGTAATTGGCCTTGGCTCTATGGGAAAAAACCATGTCCGAGTTTGCTCAGAAATAGAAAATACTGAATTAGTTGGAATATTTGATATTGATAAAGATATAACAAATAGACTTGCTGAGAAATTTGACACGAAAGCAGTTTTTGATTATAAAGAAATGCTACAGGAGATAGATGCTGCTATTATTGCAACACCTACCGTTACTCATTTTAAAATAGCCCTTGATTTGTTAAACTCAGGTAAACATATCTTAGTCGAAAAACCAGTTTGTGACACGGTTGAAAATGCAAAAGAACTATTAAAAAAAGCAGAAATGGAAGATTTGATTTTAGCTGTAGGACATATTGAGAGACATAACCCAGTTGTTAAATTCATTAAAGATAATTTAGATAATAAAAAGTTTGGTGAGTTAATTACACTCACATCGAAAAGAGTTAGCAATTTACCTGGGAGAATAAAGGATGTTGGTGTAATGATGGATTTAGGAATACATGATATTGATATTATGCATTTCTTAGCCGGAGAAATAAAATCTGTTTATACAAGAGCTGGAAGATTTAATAAAGATATCGATTACGAGGATCATGCTAATATTGTGCTTAATTTTGAAAATGATGTATGTGGAATCATTGAAGTTAATTGGCTTACACCAATGAAAATAAGGAAATTATTTCTGACTTGTTCGGAAAACTTTGTTGAAGCTGATTATGTTAACCAATCTGTTACTATTTCCTCATCCTCATTTGAACAGATTGATGAATCAGATTTATTTAGAGTCCCAATTCAATATAATATAAATAAAGTTGCATTGGAGAAAAAAGAACCCTTAAGAAACGAAATCGAAGATTTTGCTAACGCAATTATAAAAAATAAGGATCCTTTAGTAACAGGACAAGATGGACTAACATCTTTGAAAATCGCAAAGGCAGCAACAGATTCGTATAATAAAGGTGAAGAGGTAAAAATAATATGATCCATGAGTCAGCATATGTTGAAGAAGCAGAGATTGGAGAAGGGACTAGTATATGGCATTTTGTACATATTCGAAAAGGAGCTAAAATTGGAAAAAATTGTAACATTGGAAAAGGAGTCTACATTGATACAAATGTTGAAGTAGGAAATAACTGCAAAATACAGAATTTTACTAGTATCTATCAGGGTGTAAAAATTGGTAGTGATGTTTTTATAGGACCACATGTCTGTTTTACAAATGACAGCTACCCACGAGCATATATTTGGGATGATGACAGACTAGTTGAAACAATTGTACATAATGGTGCATCAATTGGTGCTAATTCAACAATAGTAGCCGGTATTAAAATAGGAAAATATGCTCTAATTGGCGCAGGTTCTGTTGTCACTAAAGATGTTCCCGATTTTGGTCTTGTCTATGGTAATCCTGCACAATTAAAAGGGTTTGTTTGTGAATGTGGTAAAAGACTTCAAGAGACAAGAGAAGTTGATAATAAAATTGTTTGTACTTGTCCTGCTTGTGGTAAGGATATTCAAGTTGAAACAACATTGTTTCGAGGTATAAAAGAATGATTCCTATTGCAAAACCATTAATAGGTGAAGAGGAACAAAGAGCTGTAATGGATGCCCTTACATCAGGGATGATTGCATGTGGACCACGTGTTGAAGAATTTGAAAAACTATTTGCTAACTTTGTTGAAACAAAATATGCAATTGCAACAACATCAGGTACAACTGCTTTACATCTGGCATTAGCTTCACTGGGAATAAAAAATGATGATGAAGTCATCGTCCCGGCTTTTACATTTATAGCTAGTGCCAACTCAGTACTGTTATGTAATGCTACACCGGTTTTTTGTGATGTGAACCCTAAAACATTTAATATAGATGTTGAGAAGATAGAAAGTTTAATAACTGATAAAACAAGAGCCGTCATGCCTGTTCATTTATATGGACAACCTGCAGATATGAAACCAATAATCGAAATCGCAGAAAAACATAATCTTTATATCGTTGGTGATGCAGCACAGGCTCATGGAGCAAAATACAATGACAAAATGATAGGTTCCTATGGCGATATGGAATGTTTTTCGTTTTATCCAACAAAAAATATGACAACTGGAGAAGGAGGGATAATTACAACAAACAATGAAGAACTAGCTGAAAGACTTTACTCATTACGTAACCATGGACGTGAAAAAACAAAATGGGGATATGAACATGGTCGCCTTGGCTATAATTATCGTATGACTGATGTAGGAGCCGCAATTGGTGTTGAACAACTTAAGAAGCTGCCTAGTTTTAATAATAGTCGTAGGAATAATGCTAAATTTCTAGATGAAAATCTAGCAGGTATAGATGGAGTTGAAACTCCATTTGTATTAGATAATGCTTGGCATGTTTATCATCAATATACAATTATTTGTAGAGATAGAAGTAGCATTATTGAGAGTTTGAAGAAGAATGAGGTTGGTTTTGGTATTTATTACCCTAAACCTTTACATTTCTTTGATCATCTTAAAAAATATTCACATAATGACTTGATTAACTCAGAAAAGCTAGCAGAGACTGTACTTTCTTTACCAGTTCATCCAGCACTAACAAATGAGGATTTGGATAAAATAGTCAGTTGTTTCTAGTTTGGTTTACCAATACCCTTATAGATGAATCCTTGTTTTTCACATTCTTCTTTATTAAAAATGTTACGTCCATCAATTATTACTGGGGTTTGCATCTTATCTTTCAAATAGTTTAAATCAAGGTTTAAATAGTCTTTATGTTTTGTAATAATTACAATTGCATCAGTGTCTTTTATTGCTTCATCAAGGTTTTTTGTAAAAGGTATTTCAAAATCTCTAACATATGGATCATGTAGAACAGGTGTCGCTCCTTTTTGTTTCAGTATCTCATATAAAGGCTTTGATGGTGTATTTCTTGTATCATCTGAGTTTTCTAAAAAAGCTACTCCTAAAACAGCTATTTTTGTGTCTTTTATATTTAATCCTGCTTCTTTTAATGCTTGTTCTACTAAATCTGCTGTATGAGTAGGCATCCATAAATTTAATTCTCTACTTTTAACAATAACATTTAGATCTACCTTGAATTTCCCATATGTGTCAACACCATATTTTAATAACCATGGATCTTTTGGTAGGCAATGTCCTCCAACTCCTGCACCTGGGAAATGCATGTTTCGAACAGGGTTTGAAGCCGGGTTTGTGGGATCATTTGGTAATGTATTTACTAGTTCTCGTACTTTAAAAACGTTTATACCAAGACTCTCACACATTAATGCAACTTCGTTTGCAAATGCAATGTTTACATCTCGATAAGTATTCTCTGTTACTTTTGCAACCTCTGCAGTAAGTGCGTTTGTTGGATAAATTTTCTCTTTAACAATATTCTTATATAATTTGACTGCTTTTTTTGTACTTTCATCATCTATACCACCAACGATTCTTGGAAGATGCACTATGTTTTTGATAAGACGACCAACCATTACACGTTCATATGAAAAAGCAAGAGAGAAATCCGTTCCTTCCATAAGTCCTGAGTTTTCCTCAAGAATAGGTTTTACTATATACTCAGTAGTTCCAGGTGCAACAGTAGATTCAATGACAACAAGAACTCCCTTTTTCATATGGTTACCAATTTGTTTACTAACTTCTTTAAGTGATTCATAACGTGGTATCCCATTTTTATCTGTTGGAGTTTGAACATCTATTAAAATAAAATCTGCATCCTTACATTCTTTAACATCATCAGTCACTCTAAAAGTACCTTTTTTTACAACTCGTTTTATCAACTCAGATAAACCGGGTTCATCTCCTCCAATAGGATTCTTACCTTCATTAAGATAGTTAATTTTCCAGCCAGATCGTTTTGATCTTCTCTGAATTCCAACGACATTATATCCGTTTACATCAGCAAATAAAGCAGCAGCGGGTATTCCAACGTAACCCATTCCGATAACTACAATCTTATTAGACATGTTGTGATAGGGAGAATAACCACTTCTTTATTAAACATTTCACTACAATATTTTACCTGTGAAACTTATTTTTTACATAATTGAGTTGGAGAAAATTTAATTTAGATAGATGAGGAAAATGATATCCATTTACATCCTGAGGAGATGCTTATTTTTCCAGAATATCGTATCAAAACTATTTCGTAAGAAACCATGGCTTGATAAAATGGATGAAAGCCTACAGGAGTATGAGCTAAGAAAATAAGGCTGGTAATTTTTCCGGCTTGTTTTTCTATTTAGGTTTTTTCCTTAGTTCTGATGATACATATTTAAACATCTCTTTAGGGTGTAATAAACCCAAGAAAAAAATTAGGTCTTCTTTTTTAAACTCTTGTGTTATAAATAAAACACCTAGATAGATTGCTAAGCCCACTCCGGCAGATCCAAGTATATGATACCATCGAATCAATGGAAATAAGAAGTTTAAGCAATATAATATTACGGCCATGATCACGCCTGCAGTGATATGGCGTGGAGTATGGCTTTGTAAAAGCTTTATTCCTGTCAATTTTTTTGCCATTATTCTCATTCCAAAAAATCCAACTATACAAGATATAACTGTTGCTGTTGCTGCACCTGTTGGTCCATTGATACCAAAATTGGATAGCAGTCCCCACTTTGGAATAAACAAATAATTTAGAGAGATATTTGTAATACATATTGTGATGCCGATTTTGGCAGCAATACTTGGTCTATTTATACCACTTATCAGAGATCCATATGGTGCCCTTAGACCTAAAATAAAAGCGTAAATTGCTAATATAATGAGCACGGGTGCTGCTGGTAAAAAAGCATTACTCAACATTATACCAATGATAGGATTTGCAAATATTATAATTATTACTATAGGTGGGATCATTACCATTGAAATGTACCGTTCTGCTAAATGAGTTGTTTTTTTGATTTTTTCAAAATTATTATATGAGTGATATTCTGAAAGCGTAGGAAAAAGAACCGTATTTACACCAATATAAAGTATAGTGATAACTCCCAATATTCGTTGTACTGTAAAATAATATCCGACTTCTACTGATGTCCAAAAGTATCCAATCATCAGCTTATCTACATTGATAGAGATAATTGAGAAAAATGATAGAGTCATCATTGGTAAAGCAAAAGAAAAATAGCTTTTAAACATCCCCCAGTTAGGCCTCTTAATAGGATATTTCCTAAGAAGCCACAGTCCTATAAAAAATAATACCATAGCGTTAATTACATATGTTATGGCTAAGGAACTAGCTGCATGATTTGCAATTAATTGTTGTAATGGTTGAAGAAAATGAGGCCATTCAACTAATGGAGAAATGCCTGCTGTACCAACTCCTGCCAGAGCAACGAGAATTATTAGAGGGAGTTTAACCACCTTTCCAAAGATATCAGGAAGCTCTCGTTTCACAATCTCTCTTGTGCCTGTGAAAGTAATAATTGCAATAGATGATAGATTCGAAAATATGTAATAAATAATAAAAACAAATATCATTGATTCTGTTGTAGCATCAGTAAATCCTTGTTGAAATACATTTTTCCAGATAAAAATAGCAGTAACTATAATTGTTACCATTAAACCGGTAAGAATTAATTTAATAGCAGCATATGTGCCTATACATGTTCCTAAGTCTTGTCCTTCTGAAACCCTTTTTACATGTGCCCCCCTAAAACCAAGATCAGCTACTATGTTAAATAACGCCAGAAAAGACATTGCAAATCCAATAGTGCCTAGGGCTTCAGGTGCGAATCCTCCCCAAAGTTTTGCTATTATGACTAGTCCAATCCAACCAATGAATTGAATAATAAACTGTGAAATAACAATTAGAAATGATTTTCTTGCAATCATCATGATTGTAAAGAAAAATATATATTTAAAATAATCCGTTCATTATAAATCCAAATGTTTCTTTATATAGAAAAGCCATATCCTTTAGAATTTGCAAGCCACGACTAAGATTGCTGAAAAATAACTATCCCGTAAGTTTTATTAGTAATATCAATATGTTAGTTAGAGTTGAATATAGAATATCCATGTCCATTAATAGAGCAATGTAAAGGTGAATTTAGATGAGAATTATAGATGGAAGGGTTAGACTAAGAACAGAACAGCTATTAAAACCATGGACTACAGAACTCAAACCTTTTTTTAAAGAATATATCGAATGGTATCATATGAAAGACCGATTAACTCCTATATCTGTTGAAGAGCAAATCAACCAAGCTAAAGACGCAGGTATAGAAAAAATGGTGGTTTGTGGGGGAAATAAAGATGATAATGAGCATATAATGGAAATAGCCGAGAAACATGAGGAAATAATTGCTGTTGCTGGTATCAATATTATTGACGGAATTCTTTCATCACTAAATGAAATAAAACGATGTTTTGAGAAGAATACAGCTGCTATTAACATATCACCATTTATCTCAAAAGTAAACGCGAATGATAAGCGGCTTTATCCCGTATATGGATTTTGTGAGATGTTAAAAAAACCAATTATAGTCCATGGCTCAATGCATTATTGGCGGGGAGCATATATGTGGCATGGACATCCGATGTACCTTGATGAAGTAGCAGTAGATTTTCCAGAGTTAAAACTTATTGTTTCGCATGGTGGAAATGGATTTGGGCCACCTGTCTTAGCTTTTGTCCAACGACATCCTAATGTATACCTTGAATTTAGTGCTCTGAGACCTAAATATATTGCTCCAGAGTTCATACAAGCTGCCAATACATATCTCAAAAATAAATGTATTTTTGGAACAGACTATCCGTTAATAGAATACAAAGAACAAATTGAGTTATGGAAATATGCATTGAGAGAAAATGTTTGGGAAAGTTTCTTTAGACAAAATATATTAGATGCCCTCTACAAAGATCCAGTTCCTTATCAATGGTAATGAATCAAAGCTGAACGTTTATCTTATGGTGGCTTAATGAAATATGATTTAAAAAAGATTGCAGAGTTAAAAAGGGATTTTAAAAAAAAGAGTGTACCTAAGATTCTTTTAAGGGCTAAGGGAGAATTTGGCGATGGATTAGCAATGACAACTGCTTTTGGTTATAGTGGTATTGTATTGATGAGTTTTGTGAAAGACACTATTCCAGAATTACCGATTTATTTTATTGATACAAGATTTCATTTTGAAGAGACTTTGAAACTTGCAGCTAAAATAAAAAAAGAATGGAAATTAAACATTATCAACATATCTACACATTATAGCGAAGAGGAATTAGAGAAAATCCTTGGTAAAGAAGCGTACAGAACTAACTCGGATTTATGTTGTCATTACAGAAAAGTAGAACCTTTACTTCGTATTTTAAAAACAAAGACTGCATGGTTAAGTTCGATCAGAAAGGATCAGTCAAGAACACGAGCTGGAATTGAGGTAATTGAAATTGACGGCCGAGGTACAGTAAAAATAAATCCTCTGTATAATTGGACGAAGGACCAAACTTGGATGTACATTCGAAAATATGACTTGCCATATAATCCGCTTCATGACCAATATTACCCAAGTATAGGTTGTAAACCTTGCACAGCTCCTATTGATAAAGGAGGAGATGAAAGAGATGGACGATGGAAAGGAATGCAAAAACTGGAATGCGGAATTCATCTTTATGATGACGACGAAAATAAGAGAGAGCAAAAATGAAATTAAATTTTGGCTGTGGAAAAGATATTAAACCTGGTTTTATAAATGTTGATTATGTAAAACATGATGGTGTTGATATAGTACACGATTTAGGAGAAATTCCATATCCTTTTGAGAGTAACTCTGCTGATGAAATTGTCATGTCTCACGTTCTAGAACATTTGGTATATCCCTTAAAAGCAATAATTGAATGCCATCGAATACTTAAAACAGGGGGTTTATTATATATTTCAGTGCCCCATAAAAATTCTGGAGTTGCTTATAGTTTAGACCATAAAAAATTGTATATAGAGAGTAGTTTAAGCGGACTTAGCGCCATGAACCTTTTTGAAATTGTTTCGCTAAATGTAAACCGGAATCATAAGATTGGAAGAAAGAAGGAAATTGTTTGGATATTAACAAACAAAGCTGGAGATGTAATCAGATTAGGGAAATAATGTTAAAAAGTAGAAAGTATAAGTCAGGTGATGAAACTCAAATTAATGCTTTATACAAATTACTGACAGGGATAGAAAGAAATTTCACTCAGTATTCTTGGGAATGGCTTGAAAACCCTTATAAAAAAGGCAGCATCTGGGTGATCGAAGAGAATAC
>JAUWIE010000117.1 GCA_030605515.1 Thermoplasmatota archaeon | reverse complement strand
AAAGGTGTTAATTCATCTGGAGATGCTGAGTTTATCATGTGTGCACATTATGATTGTACACCAGGTTCTCTTGGTGCTGATGATGATGGCTCAGGTGTTGCTGCAGTTCTTGCAGCTGCAGAAGTCATGAGTAACTATTCTTTTAATCATACAATCCGTTTCATTACGTTTTCCGGTGAAGAAGTTGGAACATATGGAAGTTTTACATATGCTCGTGATGCATATGCTAATGGAGATAATATTGCCGGTGTATTAAATGTTGATATGATTGGTTATGCAGATACAACTGAGGGAGGCAGAATCATTAGAATTCTTCATGAGGATAGATCCGTATGGATGGTTGATTTTGCTAAAACGGTATGTGAAAAATATTCGTCCGTAATTGATATGACTATTGAAGATCTCCCAAATTACCCAGGTTCAGATCATCAAGCTTTTACTGATTTTGGATTTGATAGTGTTTTTGCTATTCATCATGATAGTTATCCTTATGCAAATACACCGGATGATATACCAGAACATCTGAATCGGACATATGAGGTTAAAGCAACAAAAATATTACTAGCAATATTAGCAGAACTAGCTAACAAACCAATTGATATTCAAGTAATTATTAGAACGCCATATGAGGGCTATAGTTACTTTTTTAATCGCCCAATTCTCAGATTATCATTTGGAAAACAATGGTATAAGGGGTTACGTGGAACAACAATTATTTTTGGGAGAGCTGTTGCTAGTGTTGATGTTATTAGTGATGAAGAAATCGAATTTGTTATTTTCTGTATTAATAATAATTTTATAGCTTGGGATTCTGAGGCTCCATATGAATGGAAGATTCAAGGGAAACATTACCCCCCAATTGGTAGACATAAACTACGTGTATATGCTTATACAACAACAGGAAAAGTTGCTGTAGATGAAATGGATATCATAATTTTTACTATGTCCTGTCAATATTGTATATGGTAAAAAGAGCAAATTTCTTTTATAATCCATATTTTGCTAAAAATTCCTGTGCTTTTATTCTTGTTTTTGGACTTTTACTATGAAGTTAAGGAGGTTTACATCATATTGTCTTTTAGATTTATTTTATCTCTTTATTGATAATATTTTCAAATCTTTTTTTAGAAATATAATGATCTACAAGGAGTTTTCCATCATATACTAAACTAAAAGAAGCATATATTGATGGTGCTTCTTGCGCTTGCTTTGCAGTTTTTAACTCTGTTATTTTTAATTTTAAATTTTTGTTGTCTGCAATTTCTTTTATTTCTTTGATGGATCTTGCAACCCATGGACATTGATTTGAGTAAATGATATTCAACCCTTTATATTTGCTTAGTTGCTTTTCCCAATTATTAATTTTTGGTAAGGATCCAGTCTTTAACGTTTTTATCATCAATTCATATGAGGGATTAGCGGATTCTATTGATTTAAATCCATTTTTTAAAAAGAGGTCTTTACCAGCCATAAATGGACCTTCGCTTGTGATCACAGCAACACCATTTTTTCCTTCAGCTTCTGCATCTTTAATACATTCCTTTACTAGGAGAGATCCATATCCTTTGTTTTTGATATTATTTGGAGATATCCATATGCAATGTATGAAAAGATATCCTTTTGCATCCACTGCCCTCCATGCATTCTCTCCAGGAATATATTCAATGAAACCAATACATTTTCCTTCTTTTTCCAAGTATAATTGTTTAATTTTCAGACCTTCAGAAAAACGCTTTTTTAACCATTCAAGTTTTGTTTGATACCCTTCATTTTTTGGATTAAGAAAACATCTAGGTGGATATTCAGAAATATTGTCTTTATCAATGTTTATGATTATTACATCAGACATGTAAATATTGTTAATAATCGGTCTATTATAATCTTTTACTATTTTTATTCTAAAAAATATTTAAACTATTGCTAGATGGAGGCTTTGCCCATAAAATCTATTTTGAGTAATGTCCTAATTTTCTTTTTATTATATCTTCAGTACCTACGGATAACAAAAGTAAAGCTTTTAGATAGAATTTTTCATTAATTTTTGTTTTTGGTATTAAATTAATAATCAAAATCTGAGTTTCTTCTTTAATCTGTTTTTTTATTTCACATTTTAATCTTTGATAATATCCGTTATTTAGTTTTTTAGGATCTATTCTTTTATTAATGATTTGTATTTTTGGAAAATTATACTCAGAAATATTGTTATTTTCATTAGGTATTATTTGTTTTAGCATTCCCTCTATCAATTTCATCCCATCCTAAATCTTTGAATCATTTTGTTTGTTAAATTTTTTTCTATTAAAATATAACATCCATTATTTTGGAGGCGCAACAACAAACACCTCTTTGCCAATCCAATAAGTTGGTACGGTAATCTTTCCACTTGTAGCATTATTTTTTAAAACAGTTCTCTTTCGCATATCTTCAAACTGAACTTTTTCAATAATAACAATTCCATTATTCTTTACTTTCATATTAATCACCCCAATATAATAGACTATAAATAGTCTATTTATATATAAACTTTATCATTGTTATAAAAGCCAAGAATTATATGAGAAATAACAATACTATTCTTGGAAAGGATGAATGAAAAAGCACCAAAGATAATAAAGGAATTAATTGAGAGATTTCAAAAGAATTTATCCGAGTACAATAGTAAAGGATATAATGAAGCTCAATTACGACAAGAGTTCATTAATCCATTTTTCGAAGCGCTTGGTTGGGATGTTTACAATAAAAGTGGTGCTGCACCAGCATATCGAGATGTTATTCATGAAGATTCAATAAAAATAACTGGTGGAACCAAAGCACCTGATTATTGCTTTACGTTGTCTGGGCGACGGATGTTTTTTGTTGAGGCTAAGAAACCTGCTGTTGGTATTGTTAGTGATTCAAATCCTGTTTATCAATTGCGGAGATATGCATGGAGCGCAGAGTTATCGCTGTCCATTTTGACAAATTTTGAGGATTTATGTATCTATGAATCTAGGCAGAAACCACATGTTGGTGATAAATCAAGTGTTGAACGAGTTAAACACATAAAATACACAGAATATGTGGAGAGATGGGATGAAATTGCAAGTGTATTTTCATACAGTTCTGTAAAACAAGGCTCATTTGATCAGTTCGCAAAATCTGTCGAAAAGAAGCGAGGTACACAAGAGGTCGGAGATGAGTTCTTAAAAGAGATTGAAGAATGGCGTGAAAAATTAGCAAAGAATATTGCTATACGAGATCCTAATCTAGGAGTTCGTGAGTTAAATTTCTGTGTACAGAAAACAATCGACCGAATCATTTTTCTTAGGATGTGCGAAGATCGTGGAATAGAATCATATGGCCAGCTTCGATCCATTGCTGAAAAAGATAGTATCTATGAGAATTTGTGTAAAATATTCAAAAAAGCTGATGAAAAATACAACTCAGGGTTGTTTCACTTCCGAAAGGAAAAGGAAAGAAATACATTAATTGATGAGTTGACATTGACATTGTCGATTGACGATGCAATCTTGAAAAACATCTTTAGACATCTTTACTACCCCAATTGCCCTTATGAATTTTCTGTTCTCCCTCCCGATATATTGGGAAATGTCTATGAACAATTTCTCGGAAAAGTTATTCGTCTTACTGGAGGACATAGAGCAAAAATCGAGGAAAAACCTGAAGTTAAAAAAGCAGGTGGTGTTTACTATACGCCTGTATATATTGTTGATTATATTGTACAAAACACAATAAAAAAACTTTGTAGCGGGAAAACGCCAAAACAAATTTCCAACATGCGAATTTTAGATCCTGCTTGTGGTTCTGGTTCTTTCTTGCTTGGCGCTTATTCATATCTGTTGGATTATCATTTGAATTATTATACACAAAATAAAAAACCTAAGCGTTTAAAAGATCAAATCTACCAGGGAAAAGATGGTCAATGGTTTCTTACAATCAAAGAAAAGAAACGCATACTTCTCAATAATATTTATGGTGTTGATATTGATAATCAAGCTGTAGAAGTTACGAAACTAAGTTTATTATTAAAAGTTCTTGAGGGGACTAGTAGAGATATTTTTGAAAAACAACAGAAATTATGGACAGAGCGAGTATTACCTGATTTAGTGAATAATATCAAGTGTGGAAATTCGTTAATCGGACCTGATTATTATAATAGTAGTCAAACAAAACTTATCGAAGATAATGAAGAAATGTATCGTATCAATGCTTTTGATTGGAAAATAGAATTTAAAAGTATTATGGATGATGGTGGATTTGATGTAGTAATTGGAAATCCACCATATGTACGACAAGAGACGTTGGGAGATTTTAAGGAATATTTCAAAAAATCTTACAATACATATCACGGTGTCGCAGACCTTTATGTATATTTTATTGAGCGGGGAGTATCTTTATTAAAAGAGAGCGGTATATTTTCATACATTGTTTCAAATAAATGGTTGCGTGCAAATTATGGGCAATCCTTAAGAAAGTGGATGAATCAACGTTACATTGAAGAAATAATTGATTTTAAAGATTTGCCAGTATTTGGTAATAAGGTTACAACTTACCCCTGTATTCTTCGTATTAAAGGGCAGCAGCAACAATCTTCAAAATTTTCCGCTTCACAAATACAAGATCTAAATTTCCAAAATCTAGAAAATTATGTAAAACAAAATCAATATATTGTTGATCAAACACTATTGTGGGAAGAAGGATGGTCACTTGCTGACTATAAAACTCAGAAATTTATTGAAAAACTCAAAAAAATTGGATGTCCATTAGATAAATATTTAGAAGGAAAAATTTTTGTCGGGATAAAAACAGCTTTAAATGAAGCTTTTATTATTGATAAAGAATTAAAAGAAAAACTTATCGAAGAAGATCCCAAAAGCACAGAATTAATCAAACCCTATCTTACTGGAAGGGAAATCAAACGATACTCATTTTTAAAACTAGAAAAATATGTTATAGTAATACCTAAGGGATGGACCAAATTAAATTTTTCAAATACGAAAGACTATTGGAAAGTTTTTTCTGAAGCATATCCAGCTATTTCAAATCATTTAATGTCTTTTGAAGAAAAAGCACGAAAGAGAACAGATCAAGGAGATTTTTGGTGGGAACTAAGAGCTTGCGATTACTATGATGAATTTGAAAAAAATAAGATAATTTATCCAGAAATTGCAACAAAAGGACAATTTACTATAGACTCTGAAAAATTTTATCTTGACATGACAGGTTTTATTTTAGGTTCTGATTCAAAGTATTTATTAGGTATTTTAAATTCTAAGTTATTGACGTTTATTTTTTCAAATATTAGTTCTGAAATAAGAGGAGGATTTCTTCGCTGGAAATTTCAATATATGAAACCATTGCCGATTCGAGGGATAGATTTTTCAAAGTCCTCTGATAAGATTCTTCATGACAATATGATAACGTTAGTTAATCGAATGCTTAATCTTCATCAGCGCATCATCAAAGTAAAAGCAGAGAACGAAAGAACAATAATTCAACGTCAAATTGATGCAACAGATAAGCAGATAGATAAACTTGTGTATGAACTCTATGGTTTGAATAAAAAGGAAATAGCTGTTATTGAAGAAAGTTTGAAAAAATAAGATTTGAAAATTGGGAGGAAAATGATAAACAACAATAAAGAAAAAGAGTCGAAAATGATTGACTTTGATTTTTCATTATGGAAATGGTTTTTTTTAGGACTTGCTTTTCTTTCAATATTTGGGTTCTGTTGAATAAAGGCGTGTTTAATTAGTAGTGTTGAAAAAGGCGTGGTAATCTGTTTTTCTGAAAAAAATTATGAACTTTTGTCGTGGAATGAACAAGGAGAGATAACACAAATAAAGGGCATGTTGACCATTGCTTTTTTAGTTGTTTCTCCTTGTTCCCATAAAGACCGAAAAGAGTTATATCTTATCATACGGATACATTATTTGGTCAACATGTCCATAGATTATATTATAGATGATTTAGTTATAAACAAAGAATTGACAGATAATGAAGAAATTGAATTGTTAAGAAGAGCGATTATAGGTGGCTATAGTGGTGTTGAATGGAAATATTATCTACCTCACTATAAGAGAATTTTTAAAAAATACAAAGGCAACATAGATAAAATTAGGGAATTAGAATCAAAATTCGAGACACTTGAAACAGCAAATTATATCCTTAGGAGTGAGGTTAAAGAGTTTGAAACTAAGAGTGATAGAATATTAAAAGAAAATAAAATACAAAAAGAAGAAATTGGAAAATTAAAAAATGAAAAACAACAGCTTAAGGTTTTGTGTGGCAAGGCAGATCGTGGATGGATATATGAATTAAATTGGATTTATAGATATACTCCCGATACTGGTGAACCAATAGGTCATGATTGCCCAAAAAATTTTAATTATAGTAGAGTAACAGGGATTAGATATTATCTTGAAGATGGTGTGGAATGGTGTACTTTTTGGTATAAAAATTATGGTAGAACTATTTCAGACGATTATACAATGCCTAAAGATGCTTTTTTATGGCTAAAAGGGGAACTTCCTGAACAAAAGAAAAAATCAAAGGAAATTGATATTCATGATTTAGCGAATGAAGAAGATATTAAAAATTATTACTTACTTAAAGGTGGAACTTTAAGAGGGAAATATCCTAAAAAAGTAATTAAATTTTTAAATAAAACTAAAGGTGAAAAATTCGATATACATGAATTTGATCAATATTGTGGATTTAAGGATAACAGAGAATCACGAAGACAATATATTCATAATCTAATTGAGTGGGATTTAATTAAACAAACAAAAAACCAAAGGGTATATCAAAATTTAATTTAACAGATATAAAATTGACATATACTTGACAATAATTGGTATTAAATTGACAAATAATTGACATAGATTATTTTTCAATAGATATTAATTGACATATGAGTTACATTTGTTTTTATTCAAATGACAATATTTTTACAATTAATAAATATGAATGGACACCTTTATGATTTTTATTCAGCCGTGTACTTCACCAACTGAGTTACAATAATGAGGGAGTTATCCCTCATTTCAAAACTCAGATTTATGTCTTTAAAAAATGGCGTTCAACAGGAGTACTTTCAGTCACCCAACAGGAGTACTTATAAGGTATGTAACAGATACAAAATTGCGAATACAACCCTGTTGGATTACGGGTTAAAAATTGACCAAGGGAAGCGTGAACTTCCCGAGGTCTGGAGCAATGATAACATGAATATCACAACTCCGAATGAAACAATAGAAAATGATGCTGATAAACCTTTTTGTTGTACACATTGCGGAAGCGAGAATTACATCAAGTATGGCAAAAAGAACGGTAAACAAATCTATATGTGCCA
>JAUWIE010000013.1 GCA_030605515.1 Thermoplasmatota archaeon | reverse complement strand
GATTCCTACTTTCATGCATGCATCCATCCCAAAAAAAGAAAACTGGGATGAATTATTTAAAGATGTGCGGAATGTGTGATATAATACAAAAAATAATAAATACATAATATTACAAAATTTGTGATTATTGTCACATAGGTTATTTATGTGATAATAAATATAAATACTAATAAAAGGGGAAATATGCAATGAACGGAAGAATTCTTAGCGACAATGTTATAAAAAAGGGATGTATATATGGATTAGTAATTTCATTAATAATTTCTTGCACATCAACTTTGATATTTTCTGCTGAAGAATCTAATAACGATTCGTACAATTTTATAAGTTCAATTAATTTTTCATTTGAAAAACCAATAATCAAACCAATAGAAATTGAAAATAATTGTTATGACCGTGTGATTATGCAAGATGCTCCTAGTTCTGGTGATCTGAATATGCCAAGTCTCCCGGCAAAAAGAGCACATATTTTGATTCCTCAAGGATCACATGTAAAAGAGATACTAGCTTCATCAGGTGATTGTATTTGTCTTGGAAGTGGATTTTTAGTTGAGCCTTGTAGTACACCTTTGCCTTATTCTCATATGCGAGATTCTATGCCTATTGTTGTTCCAGATAAAAATATTTACAGTTCTAAGGATATATTCCCTGGTAAATTATTTACTAATGTTGGTACTTATTGTTTTCGGGGTTATGAAATCCTTGTTCTCATGATTCATCCTGTTCAATATATTCCTTCTACTGGTGAATTATTTTATTATAATGAGATTACTATTGATGTTGAGACAATTGAGGATGGGAGTATAAATCCGTTATATCGTGGTCTTGAAATAGATGAACAAGAGGTTATGCAAAAGGTTGATAATCCATATGTTACTGATACCTATACTGTAAATCCATCAAGGGCTTTGTCTTCGGAATCTTATGATTTACTTATTATTACAATTGATGATTTTAAGGCTGGTTTTGAACCTTTAAAACAGGCACATGAGTTGAATGGACTTAATACTTTAATTTATTCTGTGGAGGATATTTATACTAATTATACTGGTGTTGATAAACCACAGATGATACGGAATTTTATTATAGATGCCTATATGAATTGGAGTATTGAATATGTGCTTCTAGGAGGTGATGATGTATATGTTTATGATCATTATATTGTTCCTACTCGTGGACTCTATGTAACTAGTCATGGTTGTCATATTACTGAAGGTGATATGCCTTCTGATTTCTATTATGGTTGCCTTGATGGTACATTTAACTATGATTGTGATGATCGATGGGGTGAACCTACTGATGGTAAAAACGGTGGAGATATCGATATGCTTGCGGAGGTTTATGTTGGTAGAGCATGTGTTGGTAAAATCTCTGAGGTTGAAAACTTTGTTGATAAAACAATTGCTTATATGAATATTCCTTGTGATGATCCATATTTCAAAGAGGTTTTATGGGTTGGAGAATATCTCGGTTTTAGTGGAATTGCTGATTTTGGTAGTAACTATAAAGATGAAATGATAAATGGGTCAAGCGAACATGGATATACAACGGTAGGTGTCCCAAACGATGAATATAATATTTCTAAGTTATATGATCGGGATTGGCCAGATTTTGATATTCATCATCCTTGGAGTTCCGGATGGCCAACATCAGAGCTAGTTAATCGTATTAATAATAATATACATTTTATTAATCACCTTGGACATGGATGGTATGAACACTGTATGGGACTATATAACACAAATGTATATGATCTTACAAATGAAAAACCTTGTTTTATATACTCACAGAGCTGTATGGCTGGTGGATTTGACCAAGACGATTGTATTGCTGAGACTTTTACTGTGAAAACAACCTATGGAGCCATTGCAGGTGTATGGAACGCTCGATATGGTGTAGGAGTATACAATAGTACAGATGGTCCATCACAACGATTTGATAGAGAGTTCTGGGATGCAGTATTTGGTGAGAACATAACAGTTATGAGTAAGGCAAATCAGGATTCAAAAGAGGATAACCTCTACAGGATTAATGAAATGTTTATGAGATGGTGTTATTACCAGTTGAATTACTTTGGTGATCCTGCAATTGCATTTTTCAATGATGATAGTAAAAAACCTCCAGATAATCCAAAGAAACCATCAGGTCCAACAAATGGAATAACCGGTGAGTTGTATACTTTTCAATCCTCTGCAACTGATTCTGATAGAGATCGTTTAAAATATGGCTGGGATTGGGATGGAGATGATACTGTTGATGAATGGGATGATAACAATGGAAATTTTTATCCTGCTGGTCAAAATGTTACGATGAGTCATACTTGGACATCAGCTGGAACATATTATATAAAAGTGAAAGCAAGCGATGATGAGTATGAAAGTAATTGGTCAGATTCTCTGCAGATTACTATTATTTCGAATTCTAAACCTGATCTTAAGATAAAGAATATTACTGGTCTATTTGGTATTTCAGCATCTATTATAAATAAAGGTGATGCTAACGCAAGTGATGTAAAATGGTCCATTGAGCTAGATGGTGGATTAGTACTAATGCCATTTGAGAGATGCCAAAATGGAACTTTTAGCAAAATAAAAACAGGTGAAGATGAATCAATATCAACGTTTATATTTGCTCTTGGGAGAATAAATATAAAAATAGAGGTCGAGTGCTCAGATAGTTCAGATAAAGAAACAGTATCCGCATTTGCACTAGGGCCATTTATACTAAATATACAATAATATCTTTAGATAAAACATTAAAAGAAACATCAGTTTATTACAATCATAAAAAAACAAAATAAATTTTTCCTTTAAATTATCAGAATGCTATATTTTTATATCTTTCAGAGTTGTATATATAGGCCCTTTTGGTGTTAGATCACTTTTCTTAAGTTTAATTGAATCAACGATCATGTCAGTAAATACAGTATCACTATAGCTTTCAATTGTCTGTAAGAGTTTATCTTTGTTTTTTGCAGATTTAACACGTGCAATAGTCAAATGTGGAGAAAACGCTCGTTTATCCTTTTTAAAACCAAGTGACCCAAGTTGCTCATCAATTCTATGAGCTATTATACCTATTTGGTCACCTTGTTTTATTCCAATCCAAACCACTTTTATGTAGTTCTGATTTGGAAAAACCCCAGTTCCCTTTAGTTGAATACCAAAAGGTTTAATTTCCGTTATTGACTCTTTCATTATTCTTTCAATATTTTCTATTATTGATTCTTCTATATCCCCAAGGAACTTTAGGGTTATATGGATGTTTTTTGGTTCAACAAGCTTTACATTAGCTCCTGTTTTTTTGATTTCATTATCAAAATCAATAAGTTTTGAAGACACATCAATATCTATTGCTATAAAGCCTCTAAATTTTGACATATATTCAATGCAATAATTAGCCTTATTAAAAGTTGTTTCCATGTTTTTGATAACAACTGTCAAACAACCTTTATAACTCAACAATAACAAACATACTAACTGTGAGGACAAAAAATATGGTAACTACCAGAATAATACAGCGATTCAAGGGCTTTATCGGTTTAGTAAGACCATTTACACTACTAGCACCACTTATTGTATCAGTATGCATAATTATATCAAGTTTTTTCTATAATTCAAGAACTGAAGATATCTTTTCAATATGGCTACAAATTATAATTCCTGCGAGTCTTACTCTTGCTATATTAAACGGTGCATCAAACGCGTTAAACCAAGCAACAGATGTAAAAGCTGATAAAATATCTAAACCATACCGGCCAATTCCAAAAGGAATTGTTACGATAAATGAAGCAAAAACAATATCATTTATATTGTATACAATAGCGTTTTCACTTTCACTTTATGTAAATTTAATATTCAGTGTTTTCATCTGTCTTATAATAATATTCACGGTAACCTATTCCATTACACCAAGAATGAAAGATAAGTTATTTTTTAACCAGTTATGGGTAGCTATTCCAAGAGGATTATTAGGTATTATGGCATCATGGAGTGTTTTTGGAAACCCAATTCATCCAGTACCCCTTTCTATTGGATCAATTGTTATGTTGTTTTTAATAGGGGGATCAATAACAAAAGATATAACAGATGTTGAAGCTGATAAAAAAACAGGGACAAAAACAATTATCAATACATATGGTGTTAAGAAATCAGCTTTCATCTCTTTACCATTCCTATTTTTCCCATTTGTAATTATTCCACTCTTGATAGAAGCTGGAATTCTTGAGTCATATCTATGGCTTCTAACGTTCTTAGCTATCCCCAGCTATCTTATTTTCTATTTAATGATCCGAGATAAAAAAGGATGTAAAATACTTGAGAACACCTCAGCTTGGGCGATGATGTATTTTACCTATTTTATGTTTGCATTTGGCTTCTCAATATTAACGATAATAGGATCAATAACTGCTTAAAAACAAATATATTTTTTTTATCCACCACTAATCATATGTATTACAGCAATCTTAGAATTATCAGGGATGCTATAGGTTGAAAAATCCTTTTTTAGAATAACTTTATCATTGATCTTTACAACAACCAGAGGAAAAATATATCTCACTCTTTTAAGCAGTTGACTAACGGTTTCATTTTCCACCCAGTCAACCTTTTTACCATTTACCTCAATCATTACTATCCTCACCTAGGATAATTTCAACTGCTAAATTTGCTTCCCAGTTTGCCATAAGTGCTATACGTGGAGCTAAAAGAATATCATCATCACTTGACGGAGCGTGTTCATCATAACATATATATAATTTACCAATGCGTTGTGTATTGATTCTATCACAATGTCCGTATCCTGCGACACCTGATGCAGCAACAATGGGTGTATCAGGTAATTTTAAAAGTATTTCTTCAATGAATTCTGCTTTCATCTCAGCTTTATCCAATGCTTCTATAACCACATCAACATCAATAAATGGTTTCTCCATAGACCCTTTTTTTAGTTTATTATTATGAACTGTGATTTTTATCTCAGGATTAACTCGTTTTATATTATTTCTAATTGCTTCAACTTTCGTTGTTCCAACTTGATCTAAAAAATAGTATTGCCGGTCAAGGTTACTCTCTTCAACTCTATCAAAATCAACAAGAACTAACCGTCCGATCCCTGCACGAGCCAGTGCAACAGCTGCGTTGGAACCAAGACCTCCAACTCCTGCGATACCAACACTTGAATTTTTAAGAGTTTTCTTTATTCTTTCAAATTTCTGTTTATTCATAAATTTTTTTACCATTTTTCCCAGTAATGTGGATCATTACTTGGTGGTTTTTCTCCCTTACTGTATTTTCCACCCCATACATTGAAACCAGCTTTTTTGTCCTCATTAATCTTTTGCTGTAACATCTCAAGTATTTTTGAATCATCCATACCAAGCTGTTTCATTTTCTGAGGAGTTGGAACACCATTAGGTGTCCATCCACGTCGATAGTAGACAGCATCAGCGAGTTTCTGATATTGATTCTGTCGGTAATCATAAAGTGTTTTCATTTTTTCAGATACACTCATGTTTTCAACTTGTTTTTCAGATAATCCTAGTTTTTCTATTAGTTGTTTATCATATCGTTCTTTTCTAGAATTATATTCCATCTCGGTTACAGGGCCCATAGATCGATAAGGTATCCAATCGTCTTTTCTTCTCCCACGTCCCATCCATACATTCATTGCTCGTTGCCAGTTGTAACATCGTTCACTCTGCAGTATTATTTCTTCTTTGTCTACGTTCCATCCGGTTACAGCGTTTTGATATTCAACATAGCTTTGAACATGTTCTGGAACCTTTGCTGGTTCATCAGTTTCAGCATTGTTTGCTGGTTCAATATCATTCCAAGGAAGCTTACAAAGCCCGTTTAAACCAAACCAGGTTCGCCACATAGGGAAATAATGAAGAGCTTCAGCTTTATCTTTAAATGTAGGAATAGCATTATTTACCATGTCCATGAAGATCAACCAGGCTTCATCATGCTGAGGTCCTTTAAGCGTGAGACCATATCCACCTTGCATAGCAAGTGATTCTTTTGTCACATATTCAGAGTATTCAAGACCTTTACTTTCCATACCTGTATCCTCAATGAGTTGCTTGTCTCCCCATCCTTTTTTAATCATCCAGTCTTTTACCCGCCTTATACCCTTTGCTGCAGTTTTAATGAAGTCTCCTTTGTCACCATTTGCTATACGATGTAAGAGCTCCATGACTGCTTCTGAGTTACCAAAACAGAGTTCAAGTCCACCACATCGTTTCTTGTTTAAGATACCGTATTCATACATCTCCATATAAAAAGCAATACCTGTGCCTGTGGAGATCGTATCAAGACCATATGTATCACAATAAAAATTAAACTCTAAAATCCATAGTGGATCCCAAAGACTCATATTAGATCCACAACCAACTGTTTCATATTCAGGTCCATCAACAGTTACTCTTTGACCTTTATAAGGGCCTGTTTTAACTGTGAATCCATCAACTGTTTTTGCACATGCCATTGTACATCCATGCCAGCATCCATCAGGAATAACCTTTGTAAAAAGCTCATAGAAATGTGGTGAATAAATCTTTGAAGCTTTTGGAAAACATCCAAAACGATAATTTTCAGTTGGAAGCAGATCATATGCATCCATTATTTCCACAAGATGACTTGTTCCAACTGCACGCATATTACATTGATATCGATCGAGATCTCGGATTTCTTTATGAATTTTGGTACCAACTCTTGCAAGTTTTACTGGATCAGCAGGATTATTTGAAACTCCACTTATTTTTTCTACTTTTGCTACAATTGCTTTGATTTTTTTATCTCTTAGAACAGTCCCTAATCCACCACGTCCTGCTTGTTTTAAACGTGCTGTTTTCCGTCGGATATCCCAAAATGAGAAATTTAGACATCCCCAAAAGCTATGATCAGCACCTTTTCCCGCAGAGACTACAGAAATTTTCTGACGGGATCGCTCATTATCCTCAGATGCATACATATATGTAAGTTGATCAGCAAGAATATGTGAATTTGTTTCCTCATTAGGGGCGGTTTCAATTGTTATTTTTCCTTCTTCACCATCAATCAACAGTATAACATCTTTCTTTGCTTTTCCCTGTATTTCAACAGCATCAAAACCAGCAAACTTAAGATATGGGCCAAAGAATCCACCAACATTACTATCACATATAATGTTTGTAGAGGGAGAAACTGTGAGACATAATGATTTCCCAGATCCTGGGTACTGGGTTGTTCCGCACAAAGGACCTGTTGTAATAATTAACTCGTTTTCTTCACTATTCCAACGTGTAGTAGGTTTAATAGAGTCCCATAAAAGTTTAAGTCCGAAACCACGACCACCAGTAAATTTCTTTTTCATATCCTCAGTGATTTTTTTCTCTTTAACCTCATTGGTTGTGAGATTGATATGGAGAGTTCGATTTGTATATCCTTTTTGGATTTCTCCCTTCTTATAAGTGTATTTGGTGAGAATTTTATGTGATGATTTCATTTTTTTGTTATCCCATTTATGTTTAGTATTACCAGTTTTGTATTCCTCAATTGGTATTTGTCCTTCTACCATGATTTACACCCCCTGTTTATGATAAACCACTTGTTTTATGTTATCAAGTTTTACTTCGACTAGTTCTAACGCTTGTTCAGGACATGCTTTCACACAGGAACCACATGAGATACATTTGAAAGGTTCAATTCTAGCATCTGATTTTCTCATAGCATTTATCGGGCAGAAACCAACACATGCTTGACAACCAATACAAATATTTTTATCAAGTAAAACAACACCATTTTTCCTTCTTGTTAATGCTCCAACTGGACACATATCAATACAAAGACCACGTTGATCGCATACATTCATTTCGTAGATATTGCCCTTTTTTATGATTTTGATAGCTGATTTATCTTTACCTTCTTTTGTCTTGAAATGTATCTGAGAACAGGCTTTTTCACACTCCAGACAGCCATTACATTTTTCCTGATTGAATTTTAGTATCTTAACCGTGGTTGGTTTATCCATGGTTTTTTCCACCTGATTCTTGTTATGCACCAATAATCATAAAAGTATTAATTAGTATGGCAAACCAACATATCATAGAGATTGCAACTGCTGTTGGATAAAATATGTGATCTTTAACGTTGTTTATATCTAGATTTTTAAAAACAAGAATAGATGGTACTGTTATTCCACCAATAATTGCTGCGAGAAGACCTCTTGATAGAATTTGCGGTATGAATACAAGTAGATTGCTGATATAAAAACCAGCAGACGAAGCTAATGGAGTTAAAATTTGAGTTATGATAAATGCACCAACAAAACAGCTGTAACCTGAGATAACTCCCATACTAAGCTTCAAAGTATTTGTTTTCAAATCAATGAAATCTAGAGACATTTTATACCATATAAGCTCAAATATTATTCCCTCAGCAGCAATTGCAATTGCAGAACATATTACACACCCTCCAAAAGGATTAAACATTCGGAGTGTACCAGCAACAAGTCCCATTCCAAGTTGCATCCCACGTTGTTTAAAAAGCATTCTACTCATCATCATAAGGCTAATAGCAAAAAAACCGGTCATAATTGCGCCTGAAGGTAAACCAGCATCAGATATAGACGGACCAATAATACACTCAGTTAATCCCCATAGTGATCCAAATACTAATATTCCTATAAATAGCCTTTTTTTATCCATATTTATATCACCTCAATTTCAACTACATTTTTAACTCTAAAAGCCTTTGGGAGATCAGTAAAAACAGATAAGCCTTCCTTAGTTAGAAGACCATTTTGCATATTCTCCCAAGTCACTGTTTTTGCATATCCATCACTTCCAATAATTGTATACTTATGGCATTTAAGGCATCCAACACCTGCTTTTATAATTAAATCATCAAGTGCTACACCTGAAAAATCTAGAGTTTCAAATTCTCGTTTCTCAGCGATAAAAAAGATCTGATCAATTGTATACTGTTGATCATTTACTTTGATACTATCAGCATTACTCTGAATTGAATAAACATAAGCAGATGAGCTTGTTCCAATTAATAAAAGCACTAGCGCAATTATTGGTATTAATTTTTCCTTCCCTAAAGACATCGGAGGACGGATATAATCATATCTATTTAAAAATTATGATGCGATACATTATATGCGGAGAGAATTTTCCATGAGGAAAATATGGATCTTAGCAGGAATCATCGGAATTCTAATAATTGTGATAAGTGCTTGGTTATTTATTGGAGAATTTAGCAGTTTCGCGAAATCTATTGGTAAAAAATCTGAAGATATTGTTTTAACTGAAAAAAGTAAGTTTGTTGGCACATGGATATCAAATGAAGATAATACACCAATGTTACTTGGGAACAAAGTAACATTTTTTTCAGATGGAAGAATTGGTTTAAATGATAGAATACCAGATTTTGAAAGCTATATTATTCAAGATTGTAAGCTAGTTATTCAATTATCTGGAATGGAATACTTTTATGATTATAGTTTTTCAAATAACAATAACATGTTAACTGTAATAGCTGAATATGATGGAACTAGCGCTTGCTATATCCAACAATCCGAAAGCATAATCTAAAAAGGGATCAATTTCAGGAAATTGTAGTTTTATAATAAGCCTTGTTCACGAATTTTTTGAGCATTTTCTCTAAGAGTATCTTCGTCGTTTGGTCTCCATTGTATCTTTTTAAGTAAAGCATATGCTATTTCCTCGTTTTTATCTCCAAGGTTCCATTCAATTAAGTTGACATATGATTTTATAAAAGCTTTACAAAGTTGAAATTTTTCTGAAGTAAACATTGGATCTGTACTTAGAGTGGATGCGCATATTCCAGCTATATCCTCAATTGGTTTACCAACTCTTGATTCTTCAAAGTCAACACTCCAAATTCGATTTGAAAAAATAAAATTCCTAAGAACTGGGTCTCCATGTATACGGAATTGGTCATGTGTTTTGAAATGATTATGGAAATGGGCAAACCATTCAGCTAATAAAATCATAAGTCTTTGTTTTTCATCAGTGGTGGTTTTTTCATCATTAATTAAATCGCATAGGTTTTCCCCAGAAATATAGTTCATTATTAGAACATTATCTTTTTTATCTATTTCATATGGATGTGGCATGCAGAGCTCAGATGAGCCATTTTTTAGGGTTTTATATTCTGTCTCCATTTGTCTTTTGAAACCGGGTACAAACCATTTTAATATGCGGGGTTTACCATCAATAGTTACATATGCAACTGTGTTTTTTTTACTAATAAACTCTTGTTGAATTATCACATTCTTGTATTTTTCTACGTTTTGAATAAGTTCATTTATATCTTTCATATAACGTTCCTATATTATTGTGTATAAATGATTCATTATTTTTAAGGATTTGTTTTTTCAGGGTTTTTTGAGGTGAAAAATATCCCAATAAGTATAATACATCCACCAATGATAGTAAAATTTGATGGTACTTGATGAATCCAAGGTAATGCAAATGCAAGAATTGATGATCCAATGGGTTCTCCTAGTAACATTACAGATGCCAAAGATGCACGAATATATTCTAAAGACCAGTTGTATAAAGTGTGTCCAAATATACCAGCAGTAATAGCCATGAGGAAAATTAATTGATAATCTTTTGGGTTTAAATTGTATATTGGTGCATTAAAAAATAGACAAATTATTAGAATAGTTATTGTAGCAATTGTATATACAACTAAAGCATAATTAGTTATTGTAACCTTTTTACGTATTTTACGTCCACCAAGAATATACAATCCTGCTGCGACTCCGCCAAGCATTGCAAGTATATTTCCTTCAATTGAATCTGTTGCTAATATGTCTCCTTTAAGTGCAATAAAAAATGATAAGGCAGTTTTCCCATATACTAATACGATTACACCAAAAACAGATAAAATAATGCCTAAGATGTTTAATAAAGATAATCTTTCTTTTAGGAGATAATATGATATTGGAGCAACAATGACAGGATGTGCTGTGACAAGTATTACAGAACTTGCTACAGATGTTAATTGAAGTGATGTTATCCAAAATGCAAAATGCAAGGCTAGAATTACACCAATAGCACACATAATTAACAGGGTTTTTAGGGGGATTTTTACAAGTTCATTTCTTGTTTTTTGACGAAATATTACAAAAGGTAATATAAGAAGAGTTGTAAACAATAGTCGATATAATGCAATTGAAAGGGGATGTGTCTTTGGATCACATGATACAATAAATATTGCTGCAAATGAAACAGAAATAATTGAAATTACAAGAGCGATATATGGTTTGTTGTTCATAATTCTACATTGGGTTATTGAATATCATGTTTTTTTGGCTTTCTAGTATTTTTAGATTATACTTCTATTGTATTTGCATAGGGTTTGTTGTTATTTATTAAAAATATAATGAGCACAACTAAACTTAAGATACCTATCATCGCAAATGGGGTCCATATTCCCCATATATCTGAAAAAACACCACCTAGAAAAAGGAGAAAAGTTCCACCGCCTAGTTGAAGTGTGAATGTGACACCAAAGGTTCTTCCCTCAACGGATTCATGTGTTACTTCAGATACAAATGAAAACAATGCTGGAAATGTGAGGAAAAGCGATATGCCTAGAAATGAAACAGCAATAATTATAAGGATGATGTTTGTAAAAAATGCAAGTGCAAAACCAGTTATTCCCATTGCTAAATATGCAAATAGAACAACTGTTTTTCTACTGAGAAATTTTTGTATTTTTCCATAGTAAAATGTAACTATTGTTCCTGCACCAATCCATGTAGCAAGTATGAAACCGATATATGTAAGAGAGAGTGTTGTTCTCTCAACTAATAATAATGGAAAATAACTTACAACCATCCCCCACGTTGATCCACTTATGATAAACGCAGGGATGAGTAGCTTTATTTTTTTTAGCATCATAAGTGTCTCTTTAAATATATTATTTGTACGATATTTTAGATCATTATACTTTTTTGCAGGTGGTTCCATATTGATTTTTCTAGTTAGATAAAAACAACATAAAACAATAGCTGCTCCTGCCATAGCCCATATATAAATTGGAAATGACCATCCATATAATTCTACGAGATAGAGCGTTGTAAGAATGGCAATAAATGCACCAAGATCTCCAAATCCACTTTGAATACCCATAGCCCAATCTACTCGATCTGTTTTAAATGTCTTTGAAATCCAGCCTATTCCAACAGGATGAAAGAAAGCAGATCCTATTCGTACAATAAAAATAAATATAACAAGTGTGAAAAAATTATTTGCCTGTGTTAAAAGAAGCAAGGAGCCACTAAGAAGTATCAAACCTAATGATAATATGAATCTAAAATCTCTTCCATCAGCAATTCTTCCTATTGCAATTTGTGCAATAAGGGCAATAAGAAGACCCCCTCCGGTAATAATTCCAACCTGAGTATAGTTTAAATTAAAAAGTATTTTGAAAACAGGGAAAAGAAGAGGTATAGCTGATACTGCTCCATCGTTTACCGCATGATAAAGACCAACTGTTGATAGAATCTGGTTTTTTTCGTTCATCTCGTTTTTCCCTTATAAATGGCGGAATAAGAATCAATCATATAAACATTAAGCTTTAATATAAAATTATTTAAAATTAAAAAACTAACCGAAAAACATATACTATGATGTAGTTATTTGAGATTTGATTCGTATGACTCCTGTGGTTGTTGGATTCTATGGAAAAACAGATTCAGGGAAAACAAATCTAATTATGAGTATTATTAAACTGTTATCAAAAGAGGGTTATAAGATTGCATCAATAAAAAAAACCAATAAAGAAATTAGTATTGATACTAAAGGAAAAGATACCTGGAGACATAGAACTTCTGGAGCAGAAACAGTTGTGTTTTCATCATCTATTGAAACTGATTTTATTATTAATAAAAAGATATCTACTGAAAATATAGTATCTCAGCTTCAAATATTTGGAAATTATGATATTGTGCTTATCGAAGGTGCAGATGATAATAAAACCCCAAAGATAAGAGTTGGAGATATCAAAAAACGAGATAACACCGTTTTGTCATATAGTGGTGACTTATATGAGGTAATAAAGACAATAAAAAAGGAGATGAAGAATAATAAATCTCAGGATGAAAGTATAAGTGTTTTAGTGAATGGAAAAACTGTCTCTTTAGGTGATTTTCCATCTGAATTCATTAAAAAAACGGTTGTTGGTATGCTATCATCTTTGAAAGATATCGATGAAATTAAAGATGTAGAATTAAAATTCAAGATATAGTCGTTAAGATTAGATGTTACTTTTCACGCAGATTTTTTTTTTGTTAACTATAATTAAACCAAGTATTACTAATGCACCACCAATAATAAAGAATAATGTGATCTTGTCCTTTGGAAACATAAAGAAACTAATTACTGTTGATACTGCTGGTATTGCATAAAGATAAACACTAACCTCAGAAGCATTTTTAATTTCAAGAGCTACATACCATAGTACATATCCAATGACAGTTGAGCATACTCCTAAGAAAATAATCGCAATCCAGCTAATAGCTGGCATCATCGCTACTTCATCAAATAAAGAATAATTCAAAAATGGAATTAACCCAAGACTTCCAAGCAATATTGCATATACTGTGAGTGATAATGGTGTATAGCGATCTAGTAGTTTTTTACCTGCGATAGTATAAAGAGCCCCCATTATTGCAGCAATTAAAACCGCTAGTGCACCAAGGATATATTTTATTTCAATAGCTGTATCTTGTTTCCCCCAAAGAGATATTATTAGAACGCCACATAAAGAAAGAATAAAACCAAGCATTTTCTTCATAGTAAATTTTTCTTTAAGAAAAACTGCAGCTAAGACAATAATGAAAACAGGTATTGTTGCAATGATTAGACTAGCCGCACCTGGTGAAATATCTTGTTCACCATAGTTTAATCCAAGGTGATAAACTATCACACCAAAGAAGCCTAAAATGAAAATTGGGATAATATCTTTTTTATATAGTTTAGAGAACCTCTTTGTTTCAAATAATAAAATCATAACCAGGACAATGCAGACAATAAAAAAGCGCATGATTGTTAGATTTACCGGGGAGAGTCCGTTGTCTAAAACTATTTTAATAAATGGGAATGCAAAAGCCCAGACTACTACAGTTATTATCATCATTAGCACAAATTGCCAGTTTGATAGATTTAAGGATGTGTTCTTGTCGTTTCTCATCTAACAGGAGCAATAGAGGAGGCGTATAAAAATCGTTGCTAAGAATCATATTTTTATAGTTTTTGAAGTCTATTCTATTGTTATAAAAAAAGGTTCAATAGACATTGGGACAAAATTAACCTGGCCTAACTCTCACAGTAAAAATATTATGTAAAAGAGTAATGGAAAACAAAGCCATCTCTCGCCGGTCCTCACGTTTCTGTCTGATTAACCCTCCAAATCTTCTTTTATCAGCAGAAAAACCTGATTCACTCAGATTTCTCAAATAATAATTCTTCAGAAACAGATACGGATCTTCAATCATTCGTTTGATAATGCGTGCCCATTCCAAACCAATATTTGCAATATTTTTCTTAGGGATAAGATACAAAGCGGTTTCCTTACCAAAAAGCTTGAGAACTTTTCTTGAACTAAAGTATTTATCAAGAGACAAGGTATCAATCTTTACCCCTAACTCGGTAAGCATCTTCATCGCTTTATGAAATGCTTCCATCTCAGATCTATTGGAATATCCAAAAGCAACATACAAACCAGTATCCACATCAATAACTCTGAAAACATAAAGATACCCTTTACCTTTCTTCTTAGGATTAGTCCGATAATGTTTTGTGACTGTCATGGAATACCCAGTTCCATCACCTGAAAAATCACCAGAAACACCCTCCTCCTGTAATAAAAGAATAAAAAGATTATGCAAAACAGTTTTCACCTCTTCATCAGAATATAAACGCTCAATAGATTTATAACTCACCGTGACACCAAATAATGGCTCAAACATCCCCAACAAATCTTCAACATCCCGGTTACTCTTATTCATCAAACGAGCAAAAAGAAACAACATGGTTCTCCTAACAAGATCAACTTTCTTAGGTCTACCAGCACCACGTTTCTCAAATGATACTGTATCTGCTGCTCGTTCAACATACTCAGGAAGATCTCTCAAACGTTGCTTAACTTTCTCTCTTTTCTTCTCCCATTCAGCATATGGATATGATTGCTCATCCTCTGGAAATATTTCTTCTTTGATTTCCTCAAGGACACCGATCATGTCCTGTGCCATTTTCGCTGTGATCCTCATCCGATGATGTAATACATAGAAACCTATATAAGTATATCCATGGATATCCTTTATGATGCGGAGTATAAAACTCATGGATAAAAACTTCCAACTAACAGATAACGTAGAAGTTTTTTATGAAAAGAGAATAACGCCTTTTGGCAATTCAGCGAAGTTAGATGCACCGAAAAAATATATTGGCAAAAGAGCTTATGTAATCATCTTGAAAAAGTAGTCATGGAATTCTGTCCCAATGCC
>JAUWIE010000025.1 GCA_030605515.1 Thermoplasmatota archaeon | reverse complement strand
GTACAATCTGTAACTGTATTATTTAAACCTACAATTGTAATTCCATTTTTTAAAGATTGGTATATATTACAATTTTTTATCGTACTATTTGAACACTCGTATAAGCCAATATTTCCTCGTGGCCAGCCATAGATATCACAGTTTTCAATGAAAGCTTCCTCAACATTTCGTATTAAAACTCCACCGTTAGCTTGTTGTGGGTTGTTTGTATAGATCTTGCAATTTTCAATTCTCATGCCAAAAATCTTTGTTTCACCATCTGTCAAGATTCCATCCTTAATTAGATCATTATAATTATGTATTAAGCTGTTACTAATGACACAATTTGATGCAGAACCAACAAGATTATCACTATAAAATGTAATTCCGTTTCCTACCCAGTTATTTATGTAGATATTTAGTGAATCAATTACTACATTATCAGCATATATCACAAATACAGATTTAAAGTTACTGCCATCACCTGTTACAAAAACGTTTTCTTTGTTTTCACCAGTTATAATAAGCGATTTATCTACTAGTACATTTTCAGCATAAGTTCCATTATACACAAAAACCGTATCGCCATCTAATACCTTATTATCTTCAATAGCAGCTTGAATACTTGTAAAATCCTCAGCAGGATTACCCACTCCTTCACCAGCAATATCATCAACATACCAAATATTATTACTACCAGCTTCATCTAAGGAGCAATTAGTTGAAGATGAAATAGGACCGGGTAAAATAAAACCTATTACCACTAGAAAAACTCCAAATAATTGTAAACACTTACACTTCGCATTATATTTATTCATTAGATCATACCTCCAGATAATTATTAAAAATTGGAAGACGTGAAAAGAGTCTTTCTAAACGAGGGAACCGCTCTAACAGTTGATTGAGATAACTTATGAAAAGATCTATGAATGTATGTTTTGCTCTCGGTGTCGACATTGAAACATCAATTGTTTGTTTATCATTAGGATTGTCCTTGTTAACAATGGTGATTTTACCATCATAAAGATTCTTTCTAAATAACAATAACTTTTTTGATTCTTCAGGTGCTACAACAAAAACACTGACTTCAATTTCATCACCAGCCTCAAGGTCATTACCACTTTCAGGATCAAATGTCCAATCACCCCATTCAGGGTACACTAAGATCTCCCAATTTAGTAATGAACCTGATTCACCACTATTTTTGATTGTGAAATTACCAGTTATATTTGATCCTTGCTGTACATCCGACCAACTTAACTTTCCATCGCACTCAAGACCAGATTTAGGAGCAAAAGCAACGTGTACCGTCGTAACATCAATTGCAACTTGTGAGCTGTTATCAGTTACTTTTAATGTAACCGTGTAGTCTCCGATTTCTTCATATGCATTTGCTACTGTTGATCCTGTTTTAATTACTCCATCGCCGAAATCCCATTCATAAGTATATGGTTCTACCCCTAAATGTGCAAAACCATTAAACTCAATCTGTTCATTCGGATATCCATTATATGGCCCGCCAGCATTTACAGAGAATATATCTGACATCAGGGGATATCTATCATAAGTTAGCTCATTGTTAGTAACATCATATGGCGTATCGCCTATACCATCATTATTGCTATCCTCACCAGTATAGTCATCCCAGAAGTTACCACCACTTGGATAACCGTTATCCCATGAATTAACATCCCAATAACCAAAACAATCTAAAGCATTCCGAGTATTATTTGCGAAGATATTTCTGTAAATATGATTGTCATTACACATGTTTGAATGCCCACTCCCAAGTTTAATACCAAGTTCCTTGTTATCTCTTATGATATTATCTGTAATTCTATTTGAATGAGATTCAATTATATAAAAACCAAATCTCTCATTTTCTTTGATAACGTTTTTTGAAAAGATATTATTACTTGAATATAATAGTAATATACCAGTGCTAGATTTCTTGATAACATTCTTATTAAAAATATTCTCATATGAATTTTTACAAGAGATACCACAATATTTCATATTCATAATATTGTTATCTGAAAACGTATTTCTTGAGGCTCCTTGCAGTACAAATCCATTGTTATTGTTCATTATAATATTACCATTTATATTATTAAAACTAGAGGAGATTTCAATTCCATTATCCTCATAGGTGATACTTTCAACATCCATTTTCGCAGCATTACGAATTGTAAATTCACTAATACTTACCCAGTTACTAACCACTGTTATGACTGTCCCTTTATAATTTCCATCTATAATCGTAAGTTCTCGATTATGACCTCTTAGATTAACTGGGTAGATAATGTGTAATTGCTCATAATATGTGCCTGGTGAAACATCCACAGTACCATCTGTTTTTACAACGTTTAAACCATTTTGTATCCTTTTAAAACAGGTGACACCAAAGCCAGGTGTTTGACTATTATAGTCATCATCAACACTAACCTCTGATTGACATGGAACAATAGTAGCTTTAGTTGATATTGTCTTATTAATAATGCCATAAAAATCTGTAACCTTCAAGGATACAGTATATTCACCTTCATTAACATAGGTATGGAGAGGATTTTGTTCATATGAAGTATTTCCATCGCCAAAATCCCAATACCATTCAGTATACGGGGTAAAAGCACCAGATGCTGATCCCATCATTATAAATGGTTTATCTACCGCACCATAATATGGACCATGAGGATTTACTATAAATTCAGGGGTTATTACAATTTTAAGGAAATCTGTCATCACAAACCCTTCATCATCTGTCGCTGTAAGTTTTACGTGATATTTTCCAGGATGGGTAAAAACATGAGTAGTATTTCGCTCAAACACAGGATCAGACCCATCACTAAAATCCCATTTCCACGTATAAGGGGCTACACCACCAAATACATCAGCGTTGAACTGTGTTGAGAAATTAGCCACACCAAAAAACGTTTGATCATATATACGTTCAAATGGAGTACTTGCAGTAACAAAAGGTAGTACAATTTCTACATGGGTTGCAACCATATTACTATTTCCTTTACTATCGGTAACAGTAAGTGTTACTGCATAATTTCCTTGTGATGTAAAGGTATGTTCAGGGTTTTGTTCAGTAGATGTTGTACCATCTTTGAAATCCCAATAATAGGAGTAATCTGGATTTCCATAATATGCGGAACCTTGAAAGGTTATTGGTACATTGATAACACCGAAATATGGTCCATGTGCATATGCATAAACAGGACTTGTCATTAGTGGATATCTATCAGATGGCCGTAGTCGATATCCCGAAGCTCCATCATATCCATAATCATATGGTCTATCACCAATACCATCACTTCCACTAGATGCATTTCTATAAGCTATTGCGCAGATTGAGCTATCAACCTGAATAATGTCAGGCTCATATCCCTTATGATCAATATCAAATTGCATACTATCAACAATTGAATCGATATTGCCATTGTTTGATATCGATACAGTTTTTACATACCCATACAGGTCTTTTTTCTGATAGGTTATAGCAAATGTTTCATCTGAAATCTGTATCAGATCTAAGGATTTTACTCCGTTATCAAATTCAATCTCATCAACAATGTTCCCAATAGCACCATTTGTGGATATTGAAACAGTTTGTAACATTGCATTAAAACCTAATAAAAAAATATCTCCCGATAGATGTAATATATTTGGATCATTTATCGTCCAACCACCGATTTCTATGCTATCGATTACATCACCAAAAGTTCCATCAGCCATTATAGTAACTGTTTTCAAATTATTCTCTCTACTTGCACAACTATGATGGAGTATTGCATACACATCATTTGCAACATGGATAATTTTAGGATTAAGGCAGCTTATTGGAGCAAATTCAAACATGTTCTCAGTATCCGTAATCATACCATCAGATGATATCTGAACGGATTTAAGGAAACCATCACTATCAGGTCCTTTAAATGCAATAGCATAATAATCTGTATCTGCTATCTGAATGATATCAAAGTCATCAACACATGAATTAAAGAGTAAACTATCAATAATACCATCAATAACACCATTATCATGTATCCGAACAGTCTTTAGGAAACCATTGAAATCATAGTCTCTAAAAAATATAGTAAATATATCATCAGAATTTTGAATAATACCTAAGTCATAACAATCAGAGTCGCAAAAATCATAGGTATCAACAACAGAACTTACATCACCCTCTGATGTCATCTCAACAGTTGCTAAAATTCCATCGTTATAATTACTTTGATACACAACAGCATTGATGTCGTTTGAGATCTTTATTATCTGTGGATTTGCCACAATATTGTCAAACTCAAAACGATCAAGGACTGGCTCTGTGATCTCCCCATCTAAACCTATTTCAAGAGTGGTTATTAATCCTTCATGAAACTGTATATCCTGATTTGGCCCTGATGCACGATCAACACCATCATAATCATCCCAAGAATTTCCACCTGAGGGATAGCCATTATCCCAATTTTGATAATCTGGGATATATGACTGTACCAACCACCATACATGATTAAAAATAGGGCCAGATGTTTTAAATCCATTATTGAAAAAGTTATTATGATAAAAATCATTATAAGCACCATCAACTAGGTGAATACCAGTTCTGGAATTATAATAAAAGCCGTTGTCAATAATTGTATTATAATATCCCCCTACTCCTAAACCTTCTATATTGCAGAAAAAACTGTTATTATGAATAATATTATAATCGCCATCTAACCACATCCCTTTTGTTGATATCCAATGCATCTTCTCCAAATCCGTTCTACTCTCACCAATAATATTATAGGAGATAACATTCTCATTAGAATTTCTAATATCTATACCAAACTCATAATCCAAAATAATATTACTACTAATATCATTTTTATAAGATCCATCTTTCAGAACTACACCATATAGTTTATTCAGAATATTACTATTAGAAACAGTACAATATGATGAATCAATAAAATGAACACCATATAATCCATATCCACTCACTTTTACATCTGAAACTGTGATATGTGATGAAAAGCGGACTTGAATATTACGAAGAACCTCAGTATTCTCTATTGAAAAATACGAGCAGTTATAAATAATAACCTGGCCTGCATCAGAAGGAACAACCTTGTTCTTATCATTTTTATAAAAATAAACAGGTTTTCCATCAACTGTATTACCATCTATTACATGAGTACTCCAATTAACCTGATCAAAGTCACCCATATATAAGCCATCATTATTAATGAATTTATTATGAGTAATAGTGTTGTGCTGTGAACCAGCCATGAAAAATCCAGTAAATATTTTTCCTCTGTTTAGTGGCCACCAGTCTTCACATACTCCATCAATTATATTCTCTGAAAAGATATTATTGTTAGAATATAAAACTTGAATTCCCTTATCACTATTTCTAATGATATTATTTTCAATTCTATTCCCAGACGTAGGTGCAAGAGGAAAATAGTCTCCAGTATTATCTAAAGAATAACAAAATGGATATATATCGCAAAATTCCCTATTTATGATCCTATCGGGATCATTTTCAAATAATTGTTCCTCCTCAAGAATCCCTGTATCACCTAATGATAAATATGCATTAGAAGTAGTTAGTAAAATCCCACAGTTATTATTGTTTCTTAGGATATTATCATAAATATTATTATCTGTTGCATCAAATAAACAAACTCCAGACCCATCACCTGCAGATGCACAATCAGAAATCTCATTTCCATACACAATATTAGAGGATGTATCCTGTAAATCTATCCCATACCTTTGCATCTCAATAACATTATTCTTAACAATGTTACTAAAAGATCTATCACGAATATAGACCCCGACAATACTTAGGCCAGTAATAAAGTTATTATAGATTATATTATTTGATGCCTCATTTTCTAATAATATACCATAACAAAAGTATTTATAAGGAATAACATAGCCTGGAGGTAATTCATAGCCAATATCTGCTGAGATAATATTATTTGAAATATTATTATTATCTGATTTTATATATATGACCGATCCTGGAAGTTCAACGCCACAATGTGTAATAGTAAAACCACTAATATTAACCTCATCATCAATTACAACTATAACACTATCCTTTTTACCACCATCAATAATAGTAGAATCCTTATTTTCACCAGTTAAAGTAATTGTCTTATCAATAAACAAATTTTCAAAATACTTGCCACTATAAACAAAGATGGTATCACCATCATTTGCATTGTCAATTGCCTCTTGAATGCTTGTGTAATCTTGACCGCCACTATCATCAACATAAATCGTTACTCCAGTTTCTGCAAATGTAAAATAATTTGGACTATCAATATTGCTCGTAAAAACTGCAGTACCTGGCAAAATAAAAGATAAACTGACAATCATTATCACGGCTGCTTTTAAAAAATTCTTTATTTGAGATGTTTTTTTCATATTTCATTCACCTACAGTATATTTAGGTATCAATGTGAGAATCAATACAGATCATTCAAGATCAATATATGATTCTCACATCGACGGTTTTTTGAAAACACCGTTAAGTGTTTTCTTCTTCCCATAGAAATGGTTAAATTCCCATTTTTATGGCAAAGAGGGAATACAATCTTAATTTTTTCTTTTTATTAATATATAAACTTTATTTGAAAATTTTTTACAAAGAATCAAAAAAAACAGTGAAAATGGTTAAATGCAATATCGATCATCTGTAAAATCATATTACATTGGTGATAAACATAATACAATTATGGATGATAACACTTGGAATTACACATTTATCCCTAGCCATTATCAGTTTTAAAATTTTAATTCCTAGAGAAATTTATCAAAAAGATATAATTAAGCTCTGTAAAGATATCAAAAATCAACTTATCTTTATTTTAATTATTTTCGGAGTAGTCATTATTCATCTTTTAGAGGTAAATTTAATAGATCCAGTTGTAACAGGATGGATAGGTACAGATTTTGCAGAAAACATATACAATATTGAAAATAACATTGTATTTTGGTTTTCACAAAATTGGACACCAACGCTTGTTTATTTTTTTGTATTTATGTATATCGCTGTTTATCCATTTACGCTATGGTTCTCTCCGTTATATTTCATAATTACTAACGAAAAGAAATCACTAAAAATCTTTTCATATGGGCTATTGATTATCTATCTTGTTGCTCTTCCCTTTTATCTTTTTATACCAGTAACAAATGTCTATACATTTTTTGGTGTAAAATCAGCTTTAGAAACAACTATTCCAACAGTTGAACAATTCTTCTACTCAACTACAACGAGCAACAATTGTTTACCATCACTACATGTAGCTATGTCAATTCTAATAGTATGGTCTGTTAAAATGACAGGTAATAAAAAATTGACATATTTTACTTTTTTTAGTATGGTAGCTGTTATTATATCGGTTATCTATTTAGCCATTCATTGGATTACGGATGTATTAAGTGGTATTCTATTAGCCATCAGTACAATCTATATATTAAACCACTTCACTAAGGAGAAATAAATGATAAAATCATCTGATGATATTGAAAGAAAAGTCCTTGAAAAAGTAACTCCTCCTGAGAAATATAGGAGAAAACTTGAGAAGGTCATCCAAGATCTTACAAAAAGTCTTGAAAATGAGATTAAAAAAAAAAGGTTACCAGCCTCTATTGAGCTTGTTGGTTCAACGGCAAAGGATACCTATATAAAGGATAACTTGGACATAGATTTGTTTCTAATGTTTCCAACAACTATTTCTAAAGAAATAATAGCGGAAAATGCATTATCATTAGGAAAAAAGCTACTAAAAGATACTGAAGAGTGTTTTGCAGAACATCCTTATATTCGAGGATACTTTAAAAATAATAAAGTTGAGATAGTTCCATGTTATAAAATAGAAAGAGCATCACAAAAGTTATCTGCAGTTGATAGGACGCCGCTTCATACAAAATATATTAAAGAATATTTACATGAATCGCAAAAACCAGAAGTACGATTATTTAAACAGTTTCTAAAAGGTATTGGATGCTATGGAGCTGAAGCAGAAGTAGAAGGATTCTCTGGGTATCTATGTGAAATTCTAATTTTAAGATATAAATCTTTTAAGAAAATAATTGATCATGCACAACATTGGAAAATTGGAGAAAAAATATCACTTACCAATAGAGATTTTCCTGCTTTTGATACACCTTTAACTTTTATCGATCCAGTTGATGAGGATAGAAATGTTGCTTCTGCGCTCTCTGAAGTTAAATTCAACTTGTTTGTAAGAGCTTGTAAGGAATTTTTAATAAAACCAGATATCACGTTCTTTTTTCCAAATGAAATAAAACCATGGACACTTGAAAAGATAGAATCTGAAATTAAAAAACAAGATAAACTCTATGTAGGTGTTGAAATTGAAAAACCTGATATTATAGATGAGAATCTATATCCACAGATACGTAAAGCTGTTCGCTCTATATGGAATGCTTGTAAGAGGTGTGATTTTACAATTTATGATATAGCTTTTCATATTGATAATATTGATGATGTTATTGTTATTATTGTGAAATTGAAAAAAGAGGTTTTATCTAAGATAATGGTTCATATGGGTCCTCCTATTAAATTGAAAAAAAATGTAAAAGAGTTCATGTCAAAATGGAAAGATAATCCAAGAGTGATTAAACCATCTTATGAAAAAAATGGTAGATATTATGTAGAAATAAAACGGGAATATAGAGAGATAGGAGAATTTTTAGAGGATCAAGTTGAAAAACTTAGTCTAGGAAAGCATCTTGATATTAGTAAAGAAAAAAAGTATAAAATTATTGATTTGAAAACTCTTTTAAGAGAAAATCTAAGGGTTTTTTGGACTAAATATCTAGATGAAAAATATCCCTGGGAAAGATAAAGTATCATTTTTTTTTGAAAAAATAATCAAATTATATCTAATCCAAATGTATATATCATTATTATTTGATGTTTGATAAAATGAAAACACTTGGGATATATACAAAAGATTTTTCATTATACCATGATCTTCTCAAGGTCCTAAAAAATCGGAGGATTCCATATGTCTCCCTTTCATCAATTAATCATATTCCCAGCCAGATTGGTGTAATCATAACATCTCATAGTGAGTTACATGATATCAAATCTACAAAGGTAATAGCCGCTGATGTCTACGATACTATTGATCACGCTGTTGATCTAGCGTTACAATTACTTATCGGTAAAGAACTATATTCAAAGGTTTTCATTGGTATAGATCCTGGTGAATATCCAGGTATTGCAATAGTAGGTGATGATATATTATTGCAGAAATTAAATGTTGAAACACCAGAAAAAGTAGTATCAATTATTATAAGATATCTTAAGGAGTATCCTGCAACTGAAACATTAATACGTATCGGACATGGGTCAATAATTACTAGAAATAGAATAATAAATTCATTAATTCCTTTAGAAGTACCTATTGAAATTGTTGATGAAACTAAGACTACGTCTTCACAGCATAAGAAGAGAGCAGAAAAAGATAGCAAAGCTGCTGCTGCGATAGCTTTAATTACTGGTGGGAAAGTACAAAGACGTCTTCCATTAGAACCAACAAAAGGAGATATCAAAAGAATTCAAGAACAGAGTAGAAAGCTTTCTGATGGTAGATTATCTATTTCTGAGAAAAACGCTATGAAGGTTTTAAGGGGTGAGCTCAGCCTAAAACAGGCTATAAGTGAAGAAAAAACAAGGAAAAAACCCAAATGTTTTTGAGCCCTTCTCATATGTTGATAAGGTAAAAATAATGAAGATTAAACGGGCCTTAATTAGCGTTTCAGATAAAGATGGTATACTCAATTTTTCAAAAGAATTATCTAAAATAAATATAGAAATTTTATCAACTGGAGGAACTTCTTCAATTTTGCAAGATGCAGGAATCAAAATAAAAGAAGTATCTAAAGTTACTGGATTTCCAGAAATTCTTGATGGAAGAGTCAAAACTCTTCATCCAATTATACATGCAGGAATTCTTGCAAGACGAGATAAAAAAGAACATTTGAATACACTTAAAAAACATAGTATCGATAAGATTGACATTGTTGTTTGTAACCTTTATCCATTTGAAGAAACCATACAGAAATCAAACGTTAGTATCAATGAAGTTATTGAAAATATTGATATTGGTGGTCCGACCTTAATAAGAGCAGCTGCAAAGAATTATAAAAACGTCCTTGTAGTAACTAATCCAGGACAATATGATGATGTTTTAAAAAAACTTAAGGAAAAAAAAGATATTGATTTAAAACTGAGAGAAAAACTTGCAGTTGAAGCCTATACTCATACAGCTCAGTATGATTCAATTATATCAAATTACCTGAGAAATAAATGGACTAGGGAAATCTTACCGGATCATAATAATTTGACAATGCGAAAAATCCAGGATATGAGATATGGTGAAAATCCACATCAAAAAGGAGCTTTTTACAAATCAATCCCATCAATAGATGAACCATGTATATCAAATGCAGTAAAACTCCAAGGAAAAGAACTCTCATTTAATAATATATTAGATGCTGACTGCGCGATTGAATGCATCAAAGAATTCACAAAGAAACCAACTTGTGTAATAATAAAACATGCTACTCCTTGTGGTATTGCAGTCTCAGGTAACCTTCTTCAAGCATGGAAGGATGCCTATGCAACTGATGTTTATTCACCCTTTGGCGGTATTGTATCATTTAATAGAGAAATAGGAGAAGATGTCGCTGAAGAACTCTCCAAACTTTTCCTTGAGGTAATCATTGCTCCAGGTTTCAATAAAGATGCATTATCCATATTTGGAAAAAAAGAGAATCTTCGTTTACTTGAATTGAAAGGATTAAACGGAAAAATCAAACGAGAAGGTATGGTTTTCCGTAGTGTTGTTGGAGGGTTTCTATCTCAGGAGAGAGATGTTAAAGAACCTGAAAAGATGAAATTAAGAAGTGTAACTAAAAAGAAACCTTCAAAAGAAGATCTTGAGTCAATGGAATTTTCAATAAAATGTGTAAGACACGTAAAATCAAACTCTGTTCTTTTTGTTAAAGGAACAAAAACAGTAGCTATAGGTGGTGGGCAAACATCGCGAGTTGATGCCACTTGGATAGCTACACACAAAGGAAAAGAAAATATCAAAGGTTCAATTATGGCTAGTGATGCATTTTTCCCATTCCGCGATGCGGTTGATGTAGCAGCAAAAGCAGGTGTAAAAGCTATAATACAGCCAGGTGGAAGTATACGAGATAATGAAGTTATCAAGGCTGCTGATGAACATGAGATAGCAATGGTTTTTTCAGGGCAAAGATACTTCAGACACTAAATTTTTAGGCTAAATGTTCATTAAATAGAATCTTATATCTTCTTATAATGCAGTTAAACGTAAACAAAAGAGATGGCCCTTCACGAATTGGTGAACTTATAATTGATGATTATAAGATAATTACTCCTAATATATTTTTTGTAAATACATCAAGATTTAAAGCACCGGATTTTGCAGATATCATTGTAACAAACAATAATTTAGACCGGAAGAAACCAATACTAAGAATCTCAAGTGATTTTTTTTCAGCCTCAGCAGATAAAGTTGATGATGATCTAATGGTTAATGAGTTTAAAATTTTTTCAAAAGATTTGCCGAAAGAATTATTAATTTCTATTTCAAATTCAAAAAAGAAAAGTAAAGAATCTTGTAGTATCATACCTGCTAATAAGGAAATAATTGAAGAGATAGTAAAGAATAATTCTGCCAGTTTATTTATTGTTTCAAATGCATTTCAGCTTTTTCATCAACAGTCAAAGTTTATAGACTTTATAACTGAGCTAAGAGAAAGAATTGGCTATCAAAAGATGATTTATCTTCCCTTTGTTGGAGATCCATCGAGTTTTGCATTATTAATTTACATTGGTATTGATTTTTTTGATTCAACAAGTGCAATTATAGCCGCTAGAAACAATCTTTTACTTTTACCAACTGGTAGATACAATATCAATGATATAACTGAAATACCTTGTAGTTGTCCCTCATGCAGTAAGTTTAAAGGTAAACCATCAGAGCTTGGTTTTAACCAAATATTAAATCATAATTATTATGCTTTACTAGATGAGATAAAACAAATTAGAAATGCTATATCTATAGGATGCTTACGGGAACTTGTTGAAACAAGAATAAGAATGAATCCAGGTCTTACGGCATTACTACGGAATCTTGATTTTAATCATTATGTTTTTTTAGAACAAAGAACACCAATTATTCGTAAAAACAAACTTATAGCTACAACAAAGGAAGCATTGTATAGACCTGAGATAAAAAGGTTTCAAGAGAGAACTATAAATAGATATTATAAACCAAAGAGTGCTAAGATATTGTTACTTCTTCCATGTTCAGCGAAAAAACCTTATTCATTTTCAAAATCCCATAAATTCTTCAAAGAGAAAATAAATTTATTAAGTAATCCAAACGTTATTCATGAAGTCATTATAACATCTCCCTTAGGCATTGTTCCAAGAGAACTAGAGTTAACGTATCCTGCATCCAAGTATGATATTCCAGTTACAGGAATCTGGGATGAAGATGAAAAAAAGATAGTAAGAGAATTATTAGATCAATATCTACAAAGTAACAATTATGATAAAATAATTGTCCATCTCCCCTTTGCGATTAGTAAATTTTTAGAAAAATGTTTTAAAAAATCAATTAACACCTGCGTAGACATACCAACTTCTGAAGAATCTTTAGATAAGTTATCAAATGTTTTAAAAAAACAAATAGAACGATATGAGAAAGTTAATACTCAACTTAGAGAAAAAGAAAATATATTATCACTTGCTGCTTATCAATTTGGCAGAGAAATAGCAGAAAAATTATTAGATGGTTGTATTGTAAAAGGAAAATATCCATATCAAAAAATATTTTTTAATAATAAACAGCTTGGTATGATAACAAAAGAAAGAGGCTTAATTTCATTAACAATAGATGGAGCACTAAAAATATCGGATTCTAAACAATACTGGGTCAGAATTTATGATGATTTTGATCTGATAGGGTCTGTTTTTGCTCCAGGAGTTAAGGATTCTGATGATTCAATTAGAGTAGGTGATGAAGTTGTTGTTTTTAAAAATAAAAAACCTTGTGCTGTCGGAGTTGCTATGATGAGTGGACAGGAGATGAAAGAATCTTTACATGGCGAAGCGATAAAAATAAGACATAGAATTTAATCAAATTTGACATGTTTCATATTTTTTTCAATACCGCAATATGGACATGAAAAAACATTAATATCTG
>JAUWIE010000038.1 GCA_030605515.1 Thermoplasmatota archaeon | reverse complement strand
AGAAGGTGGAAAGGAAATGAAAAGAAAGTATATGGAGAAATTAAAAGGCAAGTATTGTAAAATAGTAACAAAAGAACCCGGTGAAAACCGAGCAAGTGTTGTAACCGGAATTGTAGAAGACATCGATTATGAAGATGGTTTTATTTTAGTTGATTCTAAACAAGGATTAGGCTGCCTCAGAATAAACACGATTGTAGCAATAAAACCTGGAACTAAAAGACCATCAGAAAAAAGAAGTATCAAAAAAGATGAAAAAGGAATGATAGGTATTGGAACACTTATTGTATTTATCGCAATGATTCTAGTCGCAGCAGTAGCAGCAAGTGTAATCATTCAAACCAGTGAGAGACTACAGCAAAGAGCACAAAGTGTAGGTACACAAACCATACGAGAAGTATCATCAGGTATGGTAATTGAGGATATCACAGGTTACACAAACTCTGCAAAGACAAGAATTCAATATGTAGCATTATCAGTAAGAGCAAGAGCAGGATCAAAAGATATAGATCTCAGCTTAGTAACTTTAAACATGCTATACGAAAACTTATCAGTAATGACACTAAATACTACTAGAGTAATAGATGTTAATACAGATAATAAATCTGTATTCCAAACCCCATTATCTGCAGGATCAAACGTAACAGTATTTGGCAACATGTCAGCAATTGAATTTGCAGTAATCGTGATACACGATGAAGACAGCTCAGTTACAAACACAAATGGTATTAACAGTGGAGACAGAGTATACGTCATAATGAACTTGAGTGCTCTGATTCCTGACACAAATGGCCTGTCTGCACGAAAAACAATAAAAGGAAAACTACAGCCAGAAACAGGAGCACCAGGTGTATATGATGTTACAGCACCTGCTGTGTTTGATAAAAGAGTAGTTGACCTCTGGTAAAACAAAAAAGAAATAATTAAATAATCCCCATCTCATCCTCTTTTTTTAATTTTTATTTATTTTGCTCTCTTACTTAACATTATTATTACTTACGTTTCAACTGATTTATCTTTATCGTCTTTGCTTTTTTTAACCATTTCATTTATTTCTGCTTGGTCTATCTTTTCATCGGGGCTAGAAGGCTCTTTTTCCTCGGATTTCGGCTCCTCAGATGAACTGGCTTCCTTTTTATTATCTTGTGCTTTTTTAACCATATTATTAATCTGATCCTGTGTAATTATACCAGGAACGCCACCCTGAACAGTAGGTTTTGCAGGTTTTTCTTCTACTTCATCTATTGAAACTTGAGGCTTTTCCTGTTCATCTTCTATTTTATCGGTATCTTCTATTTTTTCTGTGATTTCATTATCTTCTTTGCTAATTTCCGTCTCACTAGTAGTAATATCATCTCCTTTTTTTTCTTTAACATCAGTTCCTTCAGAAATTTCAGTATCCGTTTGATTATCCTCAATCCTATCAAAGGGGATTTCTTCCTCTTTATCTGATGCTAAAGTATCCTCTTGACTATCATCAACCATATCTATTGATGATGAATCCTCCTCTTTTACTTCTAAGTCACTAGCAACAGCAGCATCTTCATTTGTTTTTTCTACTTTATTAAACAATGCAATATCAGCTTTTTCACCATTGTATCTTCCAGGCCTTGTAAATACCTCTACAGCAATTCTATTGTTATTCTTAGTAGAAAACACAGTTGCATACATAGAAGTATCACCACCCTTCAACCTATTTAGATAAAACTGTTTAACCTCAGAAAAACCTTCAGGAGCAATAAAGTCAAATAAACTTTTATTCACAATCTCTTCTGTATCATAACCAATTAATTCTGCAAAAGAGCTATTTATTTGCTTTAAAATCCCTCTCTGAACAACAGCTGCGCTTCCTGATATTTTATCAAGAATATCATGGTGAACATCAGTTTCAGTACCTAATTCACTAAATGAAGACTCATCGCTACTAAGGACAGTTGACGTTGGATAAATCGGTTTATCCAAAGAAGAAACAAGCTGGTCCTTAAGCATTTTCTCCTGATCAACTAGATCTTCCCGTCTCTTTTCAATTTCTTCTTCTAAAACTTCCAGTTTCTCCCGCCATTCATAAAACTCATTTCTTTTTTCCTTTAGATCTCTCTTTTCATGTACTAATTGTCTTTCAAGATTATCTAACCCGCTCATACGCGTATCCAATTCCTGCAAAATCTTTTCGAATTCTTCTTTTTTACTTGCACCACTAAATGAATCAAATAAGAAATTCAATTTTTTACTGAAAAAACCACTATCATCTCTTGAAATAGAAACTGGAATTTGATCTATACTTACATTATCATCTTTCTTTTTCTCATTACCTATCTCAAAATTAAGTCCTTTTAGATCAATTTTTAATTGTTTATTCTCATTTTCCAATGCCTCAATTTTTATCTTCAATTTTTTAATAGTATTATAAATATCATTATAATTTCTTAATAAATCCTCATAATCTTCTTTTATCTTTTTCTTTTTAGTTGCTTTTTTTGTTTTAGTTTTCACAGGTTTATTTTTTTCTTCTTTCTTAAGTGAAACATTTGTTTTTTTATTTTTTGTAGCGCTTTTAGAACGCGTAGATTTATTTTTTCTAAAAATAATTCTCTTATTTCCTAATTGAAACAATATTGTGTTTTCTTTATTTTTATTATTAATCTTGTTTATCTTGTCATTAACTTTAGTTTTATTATCGGCTTTATTTTGTATTTGCCCAGTTAATAATTCATTATGAATATTCATAGAAGTAACTAACTTTCCAATGAGACATATATCATCTATTACACCATTACTGTTTTCAATTGGAAAACTACTCCATGAAATCATAACCTCTTGACTATGATTATTTAACCATGGAAGTTCAAAATTAGTTACAAGTTTATTTTGTCGCACTGAATCAAACATTTTTGCCCATTTATCAAGATAGTTATCAGGGATTAAAAATTCGAAAAGTTCTCTATTAACCGCATCGTTTCTATTATAGCCTGTTACCTTTTCACAATCTTTGTTAAATTGCACAATCCTTCTATTTTGATCGATACTAAACACTAAATAAAATTTTTGTTCACCTGAATTAATCTTATATCCTTCCCCAAACTCTTGAGTTTCTCTTTGCATCTATTCTCCTAGACAGATGTAGTATTAATCATTATTATTTATGATTTTACTAACATTCACTATTCCTTGTATACTTTAAAACTTTTTGTTTTACTTAAATCAATTAGAATTTACTGGGTATATTGATAAGAATTTTTATTAAATTTTAGATACAAATTTTAAGTAGGATATAAATAACATAAATCATATTCTCCTATTAAAAAAAATTAAACTAACAGAAGTAAAAGTATAAATACCAGGTTACAGTTGTAATATAGAGGATGGCCTATATGTGCACTATATAGGAGGGGTATAAATTAAATTAAAGATGGGAAAAGATGAGGATAAACCTGTAGAGGAGCCTGAAGAAGATAAAACAGATTCTGATTCTAAAACAACAACTCCTGCGGCCCCTGAACCAGATTCAAGTGATGAGAAAACATCTGAACAACCACCTGTTGAAACACCACTAAAAACTGAAGAAAAAGAAGAAGAAACAAAAAAGGATGCAGAAGATATTAGAAGAGTAATTAAACTAGACTCAACTGAAGATACGAAAACCGATGAAAAACCTGCCGAACCACCTGTTGAAAAAACTAAAGAGCCTTCTGAAGAAAACGAGGATTTAGCTGGTTTAGATGATATTGCTGATTCAGGTCCAACTGATAGTAGAGAAAATTTAGAACAAAAGCGTGCGATACTACAAAACATTAAGGATTTTGATTTTCAAATAAAGAAAAACCAGGAAGATATTGATAGTATGACTCAAAAATTAGATGGTTTTTCAAAGGATCTTGATGATCTTGTTAGTCTATATGAAATTGTGTCTGAACAGATGAATCCTTTTGTAGGCCTTTCAAAAGTTACAAAAAAGAGAATCGATGCATTGGAGAATTTTACAAGAGAAATGGAAGAAATAAAGGATAGAACTGCAGAACTTGAATCTTTTGCTGAGCAATCTGGCGCAAAATTTAAGAATCTTGGAGAACAAAGAAAAGCACCTGCTAAAACTATTGATACTGAAGCTATTCTTGGAGAATCTGATGGAGAGGGTGCTAAAACTGATGTATCTGATGAGGTGTCAGGAGAGATTCCAAATGAAGAACAGCAGATAGAATCTGAAACAAATGAATCTGAAAAAAATTTAAATGCAACACCTTCAGAGGAAAAAACCGGAGTAGAAAATATAGCAACCGAAGAAACAACAGAAAACGAAGAAGTAATAAAAAATAGTAAAGAAGTCATAGATACGATAGATGAAACTTCACCAGGAGCGATACAAAAAGAAGAACCGCAACAACAACCCATTCAATTATATAATGTGTATAATAACGTATCATCGGATCTTTCTGATGCAGATTTAGATAAAATACTAGAGATGGCCTTGGGTGGATTTTCTCCTGAGGGAAAGCTGGATATGGTGATTGATGAATTTATAGAAAGTTTAAAAGGTTAGAAAGTAAATTAGGTATAGGACATGGGAGAAAATAAGGGAGATAGTCAAAATAACGCTACAGGAGAATTTGACTTAAAAAATGAACTATCTGTCCTAGTCGCTCAAAATATTATTCCTTCAAAAATTGCGGATAAATTAGAGAAAAAATTAATAGAAAAAAATGTGAAAATAAATAAAGAGCAACTATACACACTGGCTAATAAAATAAATGAGGTTTTCAACAACTATAAAAAATCTAGCGGAACTGAAGGTAAATATGATATAACAAAGGTTGCACAGCCAATTGGAGGAGTTGCTGATGCAGATATGCAAAAACTTGTTGAAAAAGTTGAAGAATTAAATGAAAGAATCAACAATATTGAGGTTGGGACAGCATCAGATGCAAAAATCGTAACAACTGAGGAAATTCAGGTTTCTGAAAAAATTACAGTACCAACTCAAGAATGGAAAGTTGATCCATTATCAGTAATTCCAAGTGATGCAGAAAGTGTCATTATTTTAATGAAATGGCTTCAATTTCTCATTGATAAATGTGGGCGTTCTAATCTACATGAGATACTTGATTATTATGTTGATATCGGATGGATTTCTGAAGATGTTAAAATAAGTTTAATGGATTATTCCAATGGTATTACTGAAGATGTTGGAGAAGGTAATAATATAAAAAAATGGATATCTGATCTTCCTTCAAAAGATCATATTCAGTCTTTGATTTTCATTCAGAAATTAAAAGGAAAACAATTTGATAAGCATTTTATAGATAGAGTAGATGGTGAAATATCAAGAATATTAAAGAAACTAGATGGTTATAAATTTAAACATTAATATCTATTGCTTACTGCGCATTATTAATTAATACCTAATGGTGAGGGGAGATATTTAATGGTGTAATTCACACCTAATTGGAGGTAATATTCGGATGGGACTCTCTGTTTCAGGTGTAACCGTTGTTATTGGTGTTTCTATATTAATAATAGTTGAGATTTTTACAGCAAGCCTCTTACCAGTAGTTACAGATATCAGAAGTTCATATGAGGATATGACAGATCGAATGATTGAACAAGTTCAAACAGAAATTGATATAACAGATATAACCTCTGCTTGGTGGAATCAAAGCTGGAATAACAGAAAAATGATAACTATAGATCACACTAAGGTGATATCTGATGTCTATAATTTCCCTATTTTAATTAACATAACTGATAGTGATCTTAAAAATAGAGCACAATCAGATGGTGATGACATTGTATTTATTGATAGTAATAATAAAGATAAATATAGTCATGAAATAGAGTTATATGATAATAACAACGGTCATCTTGTTGCTTGGATTAAAATTCCCCGGGTTCGTTCTTCACGCGATACACAATTGTATATGTATTATAACAATTCAGATGTATCTAACCAGGAGGATATTACAGGTACTTGGGATTCAAATTATGCTATGGTTCAGCATTTGAATGAGTCTTCTGGAACATTATTTGATTCTTCTTCTAATAATAATGATGGCTCAGTTACTGGTGCTTCTGCTAATTCTTCTTCGAAGATTGATGGTGGTTATGACTTTGATGGTAGTGATGATTTTGTTAATTGTGGTACTAGTACTAGTTTGAATATTACTAGTCAGATTACACTTGAAGCTTGGGTTAAGGATCCACCAATATTGGAACCTAAAAAGAAGACTAGTAATGTCAGGATTGTTGATAAAAGAGATGAAAAACGTCCAATTCTTCCAGGGCGATCTTTTTCAGTAAAAAGAACTGTATCTGCAGATGATAATGCTAAGGTTATTTTCGTGGCTTTGTTTTCACAAGGGATTTCATTATTTGATATGAGCTTCAAGATTGGATCTGTATACGATGGGGTATATTTTGCTGGGATGCCAGATTCTGAAGTTGAGGAAAAAATTGAGAATTTTAGACAAGTTCTACCAGATGAATTAAAAGAACTGTCGACTATTGCTTACTCTAAACCTTTTTCAATACAAGATGAAACTACTATACAAATGAATTTTAATGCTGAAGGATGGTATAATTTGTTTTCTAATGGTCGAATTAGTTACCTTGTATTCTCTATTGATGATGGTTGTTTTGATTTTGAGGGTACAACACATTGGAATAATCTGTTTACTATGGAAAAATGGGATCCTTTCTCGTTTATATTTGAGTTTTTCGGATCGTTGTTAACTGGAAAAACAACAGAAGAATCGACTAATAAAACAAAGAGGGATAGCATAATTTTGTTACCTGAAAGTGTTAAAACAGCGCTTGATGAATATGGAGAAGCACGGGTTATTATCAGATTCAATGAGCAGATGAAGGATGATTCCACTGAGTTAACCAGAAAATTAAAAGAAGCAGGGTTTGAAACTACTGTTGAATTGGATTCCAGGGGTATTGTAGCAGGAGTACTGGATAAAGAAGTGTTTGATACTATTAAAGATAGTATGGATTTAGAGGTTTTTTCTGATGAACCATTTGAAGTATTACTTGAGGAAAGTCTTCCATTGATACATTTTGATGAAGCAGTTCAAGAGTTCAATGTAACCGGTGAAGGTATACGGATTTGTATTCTTGATACAGGTGTTGACGATTCAGTTGTAAATTTTAGTTTTGGATATGATTTTGTAAATGAGGATAGTGAGCCTGATGATAAGAATGGTCATGGGTCTCGTGTAGCTAGTGTAATTAAGAGTATTGCTCCTGATGCTGAGATTATCGTTGCAAAAGTAATTGGAGATGAAGGAGTTGGATTTGAGTCTGATGTACTTGAAGGTTTAGAGTGGTGTATTGCGCAAGACCCAGATATTATTAGTTTTAGTATTGGAAGTAGTACTGGTTGTTATGGGTTTTGTGATAAGGATTTAGTTGTTGAGTTATGTCATGAAGCAGTTGAACAAGGGATTTTTGTCATTGCAGCTAGTGGTAACGATGAAAGTAAAGATATTGTTATTCCAGCATGTGGTTCAAATGTTTTTTCAGTTGGAGCAACTGATGATAACGATAATATTGCTGGTTTTTCAAATGTGAATCCATCCCTTGATCTTTTTGCACCAGGTGTTAATATTGAAACTGTTGCAGGAACTGGTAGTGGTACATCAATGAGTGTTCCCCATGCTAGTGGCGCTGCAGCATTGATTCTTGAATATGAACTGTTATCGCCATATGATCTTAAGTATCGGCTGAGAAGCACCGGTAAACCCATAAACTATGTGTATAATGATAGTCTCAGTTTAGATATCGCACGGTTAGATGTGTATAATGCATTGGCAAATTTTAAGACAATAGAGCCGTATGATTATTTATGGTGGCTACAAGCGAGTGCTATTGCGAATAATTTAACATATACCATTACAGATACAATGACTTTATATGTAGATGGTGATGGTACAACAGTTGCTTGGGATGATTTCCCTCTTGGAGGTGACGATTACCAAGATGTTGATGATCAACCGGGTGATGATGGAGACACTACATATGTATATACCAGTAAAGCACTTACAGAAGAATTTAACCATGATAATACAGGTCTTGGTGCAGGTACAACAATTAATTTTATAACTGTTTATACAAGGATGAAATACGAAGGGGACTTTCTGGAGTCGACACAAGTACAGATTGGTGTAAACTCCGGTGGCACACAGAGTTATAGTAGTAATAAGCAGTTAAATGGGGGAGCATTTTTATATTCAACTCTCTCCGAGAAATTTACAACAAACCCTGCAGATGGGGAAGCATGGGAGATCTCAGATGTTGATGCAGTACAAAGCTCAATGAAGTTTATAAGTGGAACCCAACCCGAAAAGAATGTAAGATGCACACAGGCGTATATCATTGTTGATTATACGCCTGTGTCAAATACCGCACCGGCACTTTCTGGTGAATCTCCATCAAATGAATCATCTGGTGTGTCACTTACAACAAATTTGATAAATGTTACAATTGAGGATCCTGATGGTGATGGTTTTAATTGGACTATTGAGACATCTCCTGATGTTGGTAGTAGTGGTAGTTGGTATGATGGTAGTTGGGGTTGTCGTAAGCTTATTTCGATTAATTCTTCGTTGGTTGATGCTGATCTTGTTGATTTCCCTGTTTTGGTTAATTGTACGGATGGTGATCTTGCTGGTGGTGCTCAGGTTGATGGTGATGATATTTTGTTTGTTGGTATGGATAATGTGACTAAGTATTGTCATGAGATTGAGAAGTATGTTAGTGGTTCTGGTGGTTTGGTTGCTTGGGTGAGGGTTCCTAGTGTGAGTTCTAGTTCTAATACTAGTTTTTGGATGTATTATGGTAATGGTGGGTGTGGTAGTCAGCAGAATAAGATTGGTGTTTGGGATAGTAATTTTACTTTGGTTCATCATTTTAATGAGACAGGTGATCCTCATGAGGATTCTACTAGTTTTAATAATGATGGTAATGAGTCTGGTGGTGTTAGTCAGGGTATAGTTGCTATGGTTGATGGTGGTGATGATTTCGCAGGTGATAATGATTATATTAAGGTATTTAATGCTGATAGTCTGGATGATGATAATAATAGTTTTTGTATTGAATTCTGGGTAAACCCAGATAATAATTCAACACTTAGTACAATCATAGATCATGAGACTATGGTTGAGATTGGAAATTATGATGGGTATTGGGTGACCCTATATGATAATGGAACAATTGAGTTTGCCATATATGAAAATACTTCTATTAGTGAATTGTTGTTATATTCAGATACAAGCCTAGCGAATGATACATGGTATCATGTAGCTGCGGTTAGGGATAAAAGCGGAGGTAAAACAAGGTTATATATTAATGGGGTGGAAGAAAAAAACAGAATAGATACATTTGATGGTTTAGGGGTTACCAGTGCAGATCCAGATGATGTGTATTTTGGCGCATTATATCTTTGGGGGTTTAGCACGTGGGTAAATTATTTTGATGGTACATTAGATGAAATACGGTTGTCAAACGCTCTTAGGAATAGTAGTTGGATTAATACTAGTTATAATTCTATGAATTCTCCATCATCATTTCTCAGTTATGGTAGTGAAGGAACTGAAATTGGTGATATTAATGGTAGTAAAACTTGTAGTGTTTCTGGTTTGCAGGCTTGGACGGTTTATACTTGGTATGTTAACGTGTCTGATGGTAGTGTTTGGACGAATGAGACATATACTTTTACGACAATGGGTAACACTGGGCCTGTGTTTTCCAGTGAGTCTCCTTCTAATACTTCAACTGGTGTATCAAAGTTTTTGAGTAGTATTAGTGTAACGGTTAATGATGATGAGGGTGATAGTTTTGATTGGACGATTGAAACAGTTCCAGGTGTTGGTAGTAATAGTGGAAATGGTGAATTTAATGGTAGTAAATCCTGCAGTGTCTCAGGATTTTCTTATAGTACGACGTATACTTGGTATGTTAACGCGTCTGATGGTACTAATTCCAGTAGTGCTATTTATTGGTTTAGAACGGAGCCTTTGAATCTTTTTTTGATTAATTGCAGTACTGATAAGGATATTTATGATTCTGGTGATACTGTTACGTTTACCGGGTGGGTTAATGCCTCTATTGATAGTTGTGTGGTATTGCTTATTAGTAGTAATGTTAGTAATCTTAACAACTGTAATTATAGTAGTAGGGGTAGTTGTATTGCGAATTCTTCTAATATAACGATTTCTAGTCAGCCGCAGAGTCTTACTGCTACGATGACTGCTAGTTCTGATACGTCTTGGTATGCTAAGGCTTTTGATGATGGTGGTAACTGGAGTTATATCCATGAAAACACGAGTGCTTGGAATCTCACTTTTGATGGAACTGAGGATTATGATTATGATAAGGCTAGGGGTGTTGCTGTTGATTCATCTGATAATGTGTTTGTTGTGGGTTATGCTGTGGATCTTAATAGTTCTAATAGTGGTTTTGATTGGTGGGTTAAGAAGTTTAGTAGTGGTGGTGTTGAGGATACCACAAGTTGGAATAAAACATTTACTAGTGGTGGTTATGGACATGATTATGCTCATTCTGTTGTTGTTGACTCGGATGATAATGTTACTGTCGTTGGTCTTTGGGATGAGACATATTGGTGGATTCAGAAGTTTGATTCTTCTGGTGTCCGTCTATGGAATTACACATTTAACGCTGGAGGAAGTTTTAGTAATCAACGATTTGTGGATGTAGCTGTTGACTCGGATGATAATGTTTATGTCGCTGGGGATAGATATAATGGTTCTGATTATGGCTGGTGGGTTAAGAAGTTTAGTAGTGGTGGTGTTGAGGATACCACGAGTTGGAATAAGACAATTTATGGTGGTGATATTGATGATTGTAAGGCTAGGTCTGTAGCAGTGGATTCTGATGATAATGTTTATGTCGCTGGGTATACTGTATTTCTTAGTCCTGTTGATACTAGGTATGATTGGTGGGTTAAGAAGTTTAGTAGTGGTGGTGTTGAGGATACTGTGGATTGGAATAAGACTTTTACTTCTCCTAACTTGGGTTCTAATTCTGAGGATTATGCTTATTCGGTTTCTATTGATCGTGATGATAATGTTTTTGTTGTTGGTGTTGGTGATAATATGATCAGTAGTAGTTCTGGTGATGATTGGTGGGTTAAGAAGTTTAGTAGTGGTGGTGTTGAGGATACTGTGGGTTGGAATAGATCGTTTGGTGTGACGGGGAATGATGTTCCTTATTCTGTTTTTGCTGATGTTTCTGGGAATGTTTATGTTGTGGGAACTATTTATACTTCTTATGATGGGTGGGTTAAGAAGTTTTTGTCTAATGGTAGTGAGGATTTGCAGGATTGGAATGGTTCGTATGGTGGTGTTGGTGGTGGGGAGGGGTTTATGTCTGTTGTTGTTGATTCTTTTGGTGATGTTTATGTTGTTGGGTATATGTTTATTTCGCAGTCTGGTGGTGAACCAGTTTATTTTGATTATGATTGGTGGGTTAAGAAGTTTGAGTATGTTCGCAGTAGTTTTACTACTAATCATGCTCCGGTGTTATCTGGTGAGACACCAACTAATGAATCAATAGATGTTTCAATTAGTACAAGTAGTATTAACGTGACAATAGAAGATCCTGATGGCGATAGTCTTGATTGGACGATTGAGACCAGCCCAAACATTGGTAGTAACAGTGCAAATGGTGAATCTAATGGTAGTAAATCCTGCAGTGTTTCAGGACTTTCTTCTGATGTAACCTATACATGGTATGTGAATGTTACTGATGGATGTGTTTGGACTAATGAGACATATACGTTTACTACGACTGTTGCAAAGAAAATTATTAGCAAAGAGCAAAGTGCATATTCTCTTGAATTAAGCTCGAATGGCACAATACTTTATGGGTATATTGATACAGATAAATCGGTTAATACATCGATTGATACCAGCTGGCATTATGTTGCTTTGACTTTTAATGGAAATACTTTGACATTATACAAGGATGGTGCATCAGTAAGTACTACAAGTTGGAGTGGTAGCATTTCAACAAATGCTAATAATTTGACACTTGGAAAAGATCTTTCTGGTACATTAGATGAAGTACGTGTTTCTAATACTGCTCGAAGTGATGCTTGGATAAACATAAGCTATAAAAACCAGAATTCTCCTAGCGCATTCTATTCTATTGGAAGTGAAGAAACAGAAGGACCTCTCCATATAACAATAAAAATTACAAATACTGGCAAAACAACTCTTAAAACTGATGATTTTACCATACTTATTAATGGAAATCTAACAACCTTTACCTGTCCTGAGACGTATATTTATATGGAAAGTATGGCAAATTTCACTGTAAATGCAGAAACAGTTGGTGAAAAACGAATTAAAATTATTACAGATAATGGTATTGCTAAATATGAAATATATACTGTCGCATAATAACTTGTATATCTAAAGAATATTTATCAATTATTCTGAATATAATTCTTAATCAACTATCGATATAAACTTAATACTTAAAAAAAAGATTTAATTACTATTAATCTATTACTAATAAATAGCAGAGGGGATAATTGTAATAACAAAACGTTATATTTCAGAGGGGATGCATAAATGGGTTTCTCAATAGCTGGTGCCTTTGCTGTGATATGTATTTCGCTTTTCATAGCAATTGAGATCTTTTCAAGTAATTTATTCCCAATGGTCTCTGATGTAACCTTTTCATATCATGATATGAAAGATAGAGCCGTAGATGAGATTCAAACAAATATAAATATTACCAATGTTACAATTACTTATGGAGCTGGAACTTATGATTTAAATATATCTGTAGAAAATACAGGTAGCATTGCAATAAATACTAGTGATTTTACAATTTTAATTAATGGAACAAGTCAACAATTTAACTGCACCAATTCATATGCTTATCCTGAAAAAGTAGTATATTTTACTTTAAATAGTTTAGTTGGAACTGGAACGAAAAAATTGAAAGCTATTACAGAAAATGGAATATCTGATTATTATGAATATATTGTATAATACATGGAGGTAAAAAGTGGGAGTAAGCGTTTCCGGTACACATGTAATATTCTTCATAGTATCTATGATTATTGCTGGTTCTGTTTCAGGGGTTTTTATAGCTGTTATTACAAATGTTAGTACAAGTCTCTCAGAAAGAGGAGATAGAGTACAAGAACAATTAGATACTGACTTTAAAATTATTAATGATAACGAAAATATCCCCGATGTAAATGGATATTATAGATTTTATTTGAAAAACATTGGTGGGAAAAAAATAATTACAACAAACGAGACATTTCAAATATTTGTTGATGGAGATATAATTTCCACAACTAAGTATAATTTATCAGTAAACAATATAAAAATAGGAGAAGTTGCTACAATATATGTCTTAAATAGCGAGATTTCTTCTGGAGATCATACCTTAAGAGTTGTTGGTCCTCAGGCTATTGAGGATGAATTTGCGTTTACAATATAATAAAAAAAATATATTTGGATGGGATGATACAAAATGGGATATAAATCTCTAATATTAGAGCGAAAAGGTGAAAAAGATGGTTTCGCTCAAAGGTTTGGGCAGCAAATACCAGATGGATCTCTTGTTTTTATGGAGGGTAAATCGGGCTCAGGTAAAAGTATTTTTTGTCAGAGATTTTGTTATAGTTTTTTAAAAAATGGTTTTACTTGCTCTTATGTCTCTACGCAGTTTACTATCAAGAGTTTTCTCAGGCAAACAGCTTCTGTGGGATATGATGCTAGAAAATATCTTATGGCAGGTAAACTATTTTTTATATCTACTGAGGTTATGCTTGCAGAGACGTTACCTAAAAACACGTTTCTTGAGGGACTGACAACATGTAAAAAGCTTTTTGATCCAGATATTATTATTATCGATTCTCTTTCTACTTTATTAAATGAAAGTTTAAATCGGGATAATTTAATTGAACTCACTAGTTTTTTCAATCGTTTAACAGGCTCAGGAAAGATTATTGTTCTAACGGCTAATCCTGATGAGTGGGATGGGTTTGTTCATAATGCATTCAGGATGATTACTGATATTCATTTTAAAATAGCTCGTGAGACCGCTCCAGGTATTGGTATTGTCCATAATATTTACATTGAGAAGTTTAACGGTGCTACTAGTAGATTTGAGCCACTGACTACATTTTCTGTTAAACCAGGTACAGGTTTAGCAATTGAAACAAGTGGGGTTGCATTCTAAATATGTGGAGATAAAATGTCAAAGATAGACGAAGAAGAGGTTGAAAAACTAATACAGGATAATCCTCATCTTAAAAAATATTTAGAAGATATTCAGAAAAAGATGGATAGACCAGATTTTTATAGTCAGGTTCCAAGAGATGTCAAAGAAGAAGAATTCCCTAATCTCATATATACTACAAAAGGTGTTGTTTTTATTCATATGTTTCAGACGAGAGATATGGATGCAGTAGAGTATCATGCTATTGCGCCAATTTTAAGTAAAGAAGAGGAAGAGAAACGTGATGTAATACAAGATAGAATGTATGAGCAAGCTCATTTGTATAAAGGAGGGTTTATTAAAACCCAGGATCGGCTTAGAAAAGCTATCAAAGAATCTATTGATGAAATCACTGAGGTTGATGAAAACGCAGGGGGTAAACTAGGTAAAACAAAAGGTGGAAAAATAAAAGTTACCTCTGTTGAAAAAATGGATATTGAATATGATATAACTAAACAAATCGTTGGTGGTGGTCCTCTAGAGCCTTTTATGAGAGATCAATATATCGAGGATATTCATATTATAACTGGGCAAAATGTTCATCTTATTCACAAGATTTTTGATATGGTTAAAACCAATATTTTTATTGATCCTGTTTGGGCTAACAGGTTTTCACAGGAGTTTGCTGAGAAAATCGGCAGCCCGGTTAGTGAAGGTCAGCCTATTGCAGATGGTACACTTCCTGATGGAAGCAGAGTAAATATTATTCATAGTAAGGATGTGAGTCTTAAAGGGCCTAGTATGACAGTTCGAAAGTTCAGTGAAACTCCTATTAGTATTACACAGCTTATGAACTGGGGGACTTTTGATACAAGTGTTGGTGCATATCTCTGGCTTTGTATGAATTATGGCCGTAGTGTGTTTGTTTGTGGTGAAACAGCTTCAGGTAAAACAACTACGGCAAATGCGATGTTTGTGTTTATACCTCCTGAAAAAAAGATTTATTCTGTGGAAAATACTCCTGAAGTGCAGGTTCCTCATGCTGTATGGCAGCAGTTACTTACTAGATCATCAGGACCTAAAGAGGGTCATATTGATGAAGGAGCTCTTCTAGCGGCTGGTCTCAGGTCAAGGCCTGATTATATCATTCCTGGTGAGACTCGAGGTATTGAAGGACGTGTAGTGTTTCAAGCTATGCAGACTGGGCATCCTGTTGTAACAACATTTCACGCTGGGTCTGTAACAAAAGTTATACAGAGATTCACTGGACATCCCATAAATATACCTAAGACTTTTATGGATAACCTAGACGTTGTATTGATTCAGATGGCCGTAGAACGAAAGGGGAAAAGATTAAGACGGGTTTTATCTATTGATGAAATCGAGGGGTATAACAAGGCAGCAGATGGTATCATGTCAAGAAAAGCATTTGAATGGAATGCAGTAGATGATACGCATATTTTCAAATCAAATAGAAATAGTTATATTTTAGAGCAGAGAATTGCTGCGATGGCAGGGCTTAAGGATCCAACTATGATTTATGAAGAATTTGACCGTCGGAAGCTTATCCTTGATAGAATGCTTGAGGAAAAAATATTTGATTATTATGAGGTTGTTCAGTTTATTTGGACGTTTTACAGAGAAGGTATTAAAGGATTGCCAATATCAATATAACTAAATGGGAAAAAGGAGCAAAAATATTCAAATAGTGCGGGGAGAACACAGAGGGGTGCAAAAGACAATTACTAGTAAAATCTTTAAGATAAATATTAAATAAGCTGGGATAAAAAATGGCTCAAATGGAAAGAGAAGAATTAGAACAAATTCTTGAAGAACATCCACATTTAAAAAAATATGTTGATAATATAAAAAAAAGGATGGCGGAACCTGTTTTTTATTCAGCTTTACCATTTGAAGCTAGAGATGAAACTCATCCTAATTTGATATATTCTGCTCAGGGTGCTGTTTTTATTCATGTTTATAGAACACAGGATATGGATGAAAAGGAGTACCATGCAATAGAACCTGAATTAGGTGAAGTTGAACAAAAAAAACATGATAAGTTGTTGAAAATAATTGTTAAAAAAGCACCTGAGAAAGAAAGTATTGTAACTGATGAAGAGCTAAAAGGGATTCTTAAAGAATTAATTGATGAAATTATGATAATTGATGAAAACGCAGTTGAATTTAATGAAGAGAAAAAAGGTCGTTTTGGAAAATCTGGAAAACTTGATGAAAAGATTAAAGCGACTTCTGATCAAAAAAATGCAATTGAATATTTCATATTAAAAAACGTTGTTGGTGCTGGTTATATTGAGTGTTTTTTCAGGGATCCATATATTGAAGATATTCACATTATATCTGGAGAGAAAATTCATCTCATTCATAAAATTTTCGGGATGATTAAAACTAACATAGAAATCCCAAAAGAGGATGCATCTCTTTTTACACGAAAGATAAGTGAAAAGATGGGAGCTCCAGTTAGTGAAGGTGCACCAATAGTTGATGGTGTAATGCCAGATGGTAGTAGAGGTAACATCATCTATAGTGATGCTATAAGTATCAAAGGACCGAGTATGACAATCAGAAGGTTTACAGAAACACCAATTAGCGTAACTCAGCTAATAAAATGGGGAACTCTTAGTTCTGGTGTTGCTGCATATCTATGGATTTGCTTACAATATGGCCGAAGTTTTTTCTTATGTGGTGGAACAGCATGTGGAAAAACTACAACGATGAACGCAATTATTCCATTTATTCCACCTGAGAAAAAGATATATACTACCGAAAGTACACCTGAAATGCAAGTTCCACATACAGTATGGCAACAGCTGCTCACAAAGACATCTGGTCCAAAAGAAGGACAGGTTGATATGTTTGATTTACTTCGTGCAGCGCTTCGATCAAGACCTGATTACATTATCCCTGGTGAGGTAAGAGGTGCAGAAGGAAATATCGTCTTTGGTGCAATGCAGACTGGGCATCCTGTAATGACAACATTTCACGCTGGAACTGTAACAAAGGTTATACAAAGGTTTACCGGTGATCCTATTAATGTTCCTAAAACATTTATGGATAACCTTGATTTTGTGGTGATT
>JAUWIE010000091.1 GCA_030605515.1 Thermoplasmatota archaeon | reverse complement strand
TGTCTTCGTTGAGGATATAGGTATGTAAAACAATGGTTCTATTGTATGATAATCACTTGACTTGGCAATAATTTAAGGATTGCCAAGTGAAAAAATTAAAAAAATGAGGTGTTTTTCCTTAATAAGTGCGGAATGTGTGTTGTAGGACGATAAATCTTTAATTGTTTTATTCGAAAAACTGACTACATCACTTATAATATTTTCAAAATTGATTTTTCTATTGATTAAATGTTCAATTTTACCCGATAGTTTCCCATTCATTAATCGTTCTTTGATTTGAAGAAGCTTAGTATATGACATTTCCATCAACATAGCTTCTATTGCCGTAAGATCTAGGAATAATCTTTGATTAAAATTTTCTTTTGATATCGAATAAACATCAAATATATCACGGGGATTTAGGTATGCTTTGGATCTTGAAATCATTGTTGCAAACTTATTTGCAAAAAGTTCTTCCTTAATAGGAGTCATTACTCTGATTTTTTCTCCTTTTGTCAAATGATTAAAACTCTTGATGCAATCTTCATTGAGGTTTGGAAATCTACGCATATAGCCTATTTCAATTTTGATATCATCTTTTATTCCTGTTTCTGAGATATAATTCAGATGGAATCGACATTGGTTATAAAGTGAATTGATTTTAACATCCGACTTTTTATAACCAAGTGAATCTATGATCCATTTTAGGTCTTTATCTATTCTATCTCTGACTTTGCCCCAATCCTCTTTATCAATATGTCTGTAATTGTAATCCAAATCTTCTGAAAGTCTCGGACTATTAAGATATATAAAATTCAAAGCAGTTCCCCCATAAAGAGATAGTCTTTTAGAAATGAATTCTGAATTCTGTATTGCTGAAAGTAAATCACATAATCGTTTCATTTTCTCAATTGTATCCGATGAAAATCCTTCCAATGTCATTTATATTCCCCTTAGGAGTTCATCAAAACCTTCAGGGAGGTATAACCCCCATTTCTTTCTTAGCTTGCTTGTAACATCTCTGTCGATATACACCGGGATCCAATCATCCGATGGTCTCAATGGCTCTATTTTATCATTTTTTATATGACTGTAATATGGAGATTTCTTAGATAGTAATTCTAATAAATAACCCGTTTTTAATTCTAAAGTTTTATTTTTATAAATGGCTAAAATCTCCAAAACATCAGAAACTTTTACCCCTCTTAAATTTGCTAAACTCTTCAGGCATTCCTCCCATCCGCCACAAAGATCTACTCTTTCCAAACATTCAACAAATGTTCTACTCGGATCTGTAATAATTACCGTTTTATTTTTGTATCTGACTGACGTCAGATGATGATTATAATACTTGTTTATAACTGGTACATATTTTAAGTTTTGAAAATCAAATAAACGAAATCTATCCTTTTTCTGTATTAGAATATAAATAATGTTGAATGATGAATATGCAGCACCATGTAATTCTAAAGCTGAATGATAACCTAATGCATATCCCTGTTTGATTTTATTTGCAAGTATGTATCTGTCTACCTCAAATTCCTCGCTGATATGTTCTAAAGGAATACTGAAATATAGCCCACGTTTGACTTTTCCAACTTTTTTTTCTTTTAATAACTTGTTTATGTATTTTCGATATAGGTACTTATTGTCTGTTTGTCTGAGTACCTCTTTTGATATATTTTTTAGATCTTTACTGTTTACTACTTTTTCTCTTAGAATTTCTTTGTATATTTGCTCGGTCTTATTCATAAATAATCACTGTCATTGAAACACTTAATGTTCCTTTATATAGTACACTAATACACTTACTAACATAAATATTTTTTGTTGAAGAAACACATAGTGTACCTTTAAAAGGTGCATTATTTGTCTTATAAACAAATATACGACTTAAAAAAGAAAAAGTGGGCCTGCTGAGAGGCACACAGGTTAACAGGAGAGAAGCCAGGTAAAACAAAAGGGGTTTTTTACGGTTTTAATTTAATATGATTTTCAGAGCCAATTATCTAATTTTACTTCTTCATTAAACGCAAAACTAATATTTACTACATTACTTTCAATAAATTCTCCTTCTCCAAAATTAAGATAAATCCATTCATCTCCAGTTACATTTACAGCAAGATAACCCTCGTTGTCTTTTGTAACGATAACAAATAAATTATCTGGAGACCAAAAATCATCATCTTTTTTCATGTTTCTAAGAGCACCATAGGCAAAAACTGCTTGATCAAGGGTTGAACCATTCTTTAGATTAAACGTTAGATCTGAAAAAGCAATTTGGTCATCATTTACCATTCGGTTATCGCTAAAGTTATCTCTAATACTATTAACTGTTTTGTTTACATCTTCAAACGCAGTATTTGTATCATTAGTATATCCAAACCAGCTGGTATGAGCAGCCAGTCGTGCAGCATTAGCATAAGCCTGGGGATGTGAGACATTTATATAACCATAGGCGTAAAAGGCTTTATCATATTGATTAAGTAAACCATTTACCATTTTATGATTGTTAATAAATTCTCGGTTAAGTTCCGCTAAATGCTGTGCTTTTTCATCTATTGATTCGCCTACTGCTTCATTGACTGTATAAGGTAGACCTATAGTGTTTACATATGGATGATCTGCGGCTCTATTTGACATTCTCCATACAAATAATCTTTTAAAAATATAAGGATTGAATGAGAATCTTGCATTGTTAAATCCCTTAGTAAAAGCAGAAATAAAAATATTTCTAAAATCTTCCTTATCAATATTTGAATAAATTTTTGGATCTGCCTGCCATGTATGACCTAAAAAATATTTATCATTTTCAAAAAAACTAAATCTATCCTTAACAAATAATCTATTAAAATCTGTCAAATTTAATATATCACCATTTTTTACGATAACTATTTTCCCTATCTGATATTTCTCCTCTTCAGTATAAAGTCGACCACCCGATTGATTACGCCAATAAGTACCATCAATAACATACCATTTACCATCTGCATTTATAAAATTTACAACATGCCCAACACCCAAAGGTTTCATAATAACAGGTAACCTATTTAACATAGCTATTGGAAGTAATTTCCCACCTATATTAACATTAAAAACATCTTTTGATGAAAAACCACAAAGCCTAAGAACAGCAGTAATAAACCCTGAAACAGAATAACAATCACCAATAAAATCATATTTACCATTACAATAATTTTCACCTAAAAGAGCCATTTCCTGAGCAGAAATCTTTTTACCAGTATTTTCAACCGCTGGTGAATCCCAAAGATCCCTCGATTCATTTAAAAACATATCTACGTCTATTGCTCCATAATGGACAACAGATTCATTTACATATTTTGCAAGTTTATACAGAGTTTTTATTTCATTAAGAGATCCATCCTCATTTTCACAATAAACTTCAAGAGCAACTTTACATAACTCAGGAGACATAAAATCAGCTAAAACCAAAAGTGGTCCATAAGTTGGACTTGAAATATAAATTGTTTCTGAATTCACTTTATTTTTTAACCAATCTGCATATTTTATAACAGACCAGGTATACTCATCTATTAATTCTTTTTCTGTGATATTATTACTAATAGTATAATTGTTTTTAGAAACAGAAGTACTCATATTAGAAAAAATGGAACTACTAATTAAGATAACAAGTAAAAAGATGCATATCTTATTGGTGATTTTTTTCATTTAGCCATTCTCTTTAATTAAGTATAATTAAAAGAATATAAGTATTTCTATGGTCAAATAATAACTATGGGCCTGCTGAGTCTTAAGGAGGCCAACAGGAGGGAATTGTTTAGATTGTTTACAGGAGAAGCATCAATCTAACCAAGGGATATTTTTGTTCTTTTCTCACTAACCCTTTCTTCTATGATAATTCGGCCATGGAAGAACCCTTTTCTTTTTTTCTTTCTCATGACACATTATCCCGTGTTGCATTCCTTTTTTTCAAATATCTTTATCTATCACCTCTCATTTATGTCTTATGCTATGATGGTGAGTATCGGTTTGACGACACTCTTCTATACGGGTACAGGTCCCTTGTCTAGAAGGGATTTGCCCACTATGGTGAGTCATTAGCTGCCCACTCTTCTTTTCAAAGGGTACAAAAGCCCACGAAAGGTAAGGGCAGCCGACACTTTCACCATCTTATTCATGCATAAGCCTCAACATATCTTAGGGTTGTATGGTTTGTTTGTAGTCAACACCTTGTAAATTATATCAATCATACTAGAAGCAACAGCAACATGTGCAATACTTGCATTATTCTTTTGTTTCTTTTTCTTCCGATAATAATAACCAAGTTTAGAATTGGTTCTACCAGCACTGTTAGCAGCTTGTATAAGAGCCCATCGAAGTAGTTTTCTACTGCTAGTTTTAGGAATATGACCTTTCGATTTTTTACCACCAGATTCATGGAACGCCGGGACAACTCCAGCATATCGCCGTAGTTTCCGATTAGATGAAAACCTACTAATAGGAAGTATATTAGCAATAATATAACAAGAAAGCACAGGGCCAAAACCAGTAATGCTCTGAAGGAGAATGTATTCTTTCTTCCAATGTTTCATAGTATAACCACTTATCTCTTGACCCAAATGCTCAGATTGTTTCTCCAGATACACAAAATGATCATATTCATACCGTAATTCTAGGCTACCTCACTAGATCCAATATATTGCAACAACTTTTACCTCCATTTTTTACCAAATGTCTCCTGATCAGGCATTACAATGCCATTTCTGTCAAGGAAGGCTTGTATCCGATTATTACACCTAGTTTTCTCTTCCATCAGACCATGTCTTACTTGTAAAAGACTTCGAAGACGTTGTATCTTCTCATCAGGAATATATGATGTGGGGAATGTC
>JAUWIE010000015.1 GCA_030605515.1 Thermoplasmatota archaeon | reverse complement strand
GCGAAAAGCCTACGTACGGAATTATAGAGGGCTCGCTGGAAACATGAGGATGAGATTCCTGATACCTTTGTATGTCCTACAAAGGCTGGAGTATATCTGTACTGCGCCAGCTTGCTACTCTCCAACGGGGTTATAGGGGTAGAACCCCTATTTCATTATCCTTGGGAAATGTTGGCGATGTCACTTTACTTTACATCTCAATAAACCATATTTAGTTCTTACCTCCAAAATAGATATTATCTTTTTAATGGTTTATTTGCCTCTATGATCCAGTGTATAACTTCTTTTGTTTGATTTTCATAGGTTCTTTTGTGTTTTTCTATTGAGTTTACTTTGAATCCACATTCTGTTAATAACTTTGATAAATCTGTATCAGATGGCATGCAGACCATGCCATGATTTCGTGAAGCATCTTCGCTTACATTTTCAAATGTTTTGTAATCAATAAGTTCACCTGTTCCATATCCCCAGCAACCTTCTGCTATATGGAAACTCCAGAAACAGCATCCGGATTTTAAAATGCGAAATATATCTTTATATGATTTTATATGATCTTGAAAGGGAATATGTTGGATTGTACTTACATCAATCACAATATCAAAAAAATCGTTTTCATAAGGCAGTTTTCTTGCATCAGCTGTTTCTAAATTAGCTTTTACATTATATTCCCCGATAAGATGTTCTTCTGCTTTTTTAATTGCTGATTCTGAAATATCTATGCCGTAAACAGTAAATCCTTCCTTTGCAAGAAACCATAGGTTAGCACCTTGGCCACATCCTATTTCCAGGATGTTAATTTCCCTTCTTTTCTCTTTTGGAATGCTGAATTTTTTTTTTCCAATAAATCTAACTAACTCCTCGTTAGGATATCTACCCCATGATCTTTCTGAGTGTATTTGTTCCCATACATTTTTCATTATAATCATACCTTAAATCTTTAATTTGACAAATAACATACATTGATTTTTCCATTAGATGGCAGTCCAACCCCCATCAACCATGAAAATATGGCCCGTAACATATGATGCTGCGTCAGATGCTAGAAATATAACAGGACCTGCTATATCTTCAGGTTGTCCCATGCGCCCTAGCACTGTCTTTTTTTCATAATTTTTCACAAATATTTCTAGTTGATTATCAAAAATCCCTCCGGGGCATATAGCATTGACTCTTATGCCGTGTTTTCCACAGAAACTTGCAAGGTATCTTGTAAAGTTTATAATCCCACCTTTTATCGCAGCGTATGCGGCAGAATTGGTCATATTAGTTCCCTCATATATTGAAAAATCAGGGCCAACAACCCCATATGTTGATCCGAAATTTATTATACTACCCTGCTTCTGTTTCTTCATCTGTTCTACTATTTGTTGACAACATAGGATATAACCGTTCATATGCATGTTAACATTTGTATTCAAAGATTCAGATGTCATATCCTCAAATCTGTCCCCGAAATCACTGGTTTTAGGATACGCGCAATTTATCCAAATATCGATTTTATTGTATTTTTTAACTGTTTCATTTATTAAAGATTTTATAGAGTTGATATTTGCTATATCTAGTTTCATCCATTTTACTTTTAGACCTTTTTTAACGTATTCCTTTTCTAGTTCCATTCCTTTTTTCTTATTTATTTCACCTATTATTACAGTTGCACCTGCTTGTGCAAGACCTAAAACTAGTTTTTTACCAATTAATCCAGCTCCACCTGTAACAACTGCTGTTTTATTCTCCAATGAAAACCTGTCTGGAAATATTTTTTCAGTCAAATTCAAACAACCCCTTTTTTAATACAAATTCAGTAAATTGAAAATCTATCTCTCTATCTATATCTATTGATGATATTTCTGGCATTTCGTAGATGATCATTTTATCAGACATTATTTTATCTGTTTCAATTAGGAAATCTCTTCGATATATGTATATAGAAGCATTCAAATCATATACTTTTGGTGTGTCTTGCCGTCGTATAATATTTGTTTTAGGTTTTTTACATAATATTGCGTAACCGTTTTCATCTAGTTCTACCATGTTAAAATAAGGATTTTTATATGATTTACAGACGCTGACTAAATTATTTGCATCGCTCTCTAGAAATATCTTCAAAGACTCATCTAAATGGTTTAATTTCCTCAAGGGTGCTGTCGGGTCTAAATCTATTATAATATCATATTTACAACCGTCTAGCTTTTCACATTCTTTTAATGCATGCTGTAAAACAGGTAGTTTTGCAGCATTATCAGTTGCCAGATATACAGGTCTCATAAAAGGTATTTCCGCTCCATATTTTTTTGCAATATCTGCAAGTTCTTCCGAATCAGTTGAACATATAATTCTATCTGCTTTACCCCATTTTTTGAAACATTCTATCGTATATGCTATAAGTGGTTTCCCCCTGAGTTCTCTTATATTTTTGCTTTTAACTCCCTTTGATCCACCTCTTGCACATATTGTTGCTAAAATTTTCATGTATTAACTTCCTTTTACAAATTTATTATTTTCTTTAAAGTCTATTATTTTTTTAAATAGTTTTTTTGCTTCAAAAAAGTTATTCATCAATTCTTTATTTTTATTGTAACCATTAAAGAAATATTTTAATTCATCCTTGTATAAATCATCAATTTCTAGTTTGTAATTTTTCTGTTCTGTTTTACTGTCATTTTTGGTTATAGTGACTGTCTTGTTTATCAGATCCCCTTCTATGTATCTATCAGCGAAATATAGCTGTATTTTTCTCTCAGTATAATAACTAAAATAGTTTAAATGTAGTGTTCCTCTTGTTTTTGAAGCACATGTTATTTGTAGATCTGTATAATCCTCACTGTTTATTTCTAATTCACTAATTTTTCCGTGTGATCCAGTTATGTTTTTTATATCCCCAAATAACCAGTTTATATAATCCAATTCATGGGATAATTCCAGTAATACACCACCGCCTTTTTCTTTTCTAGCACTATAGTTGATGCGATAGTCTTGATGTGGTCTCCAGTTGGGTAAATAAGACGCACATATAACTCTAAAATAAAACGGATGACTATTTCTTTCTATTTCTCTTTTTAAATGTTTAATTACTGGGTGGAATCTTAGGTTGTATCCGATATATGTGAACAGGTTTTTTTTCTTGATTGCATTATTCAATTTTTCAATATTTTTTAAATTATGAGATATGGGTTTTTCAATGAATAACGCTAGATTTTTTTCTGCACATTTTAAAGCTGTATCTACATGTAGATACGTAGGATTTGTTATAAAAGTTATATCGATTTTTTCATTTTGGAAAATTTTGTCCCAATCTGTATATTCTTTTATTGGTAAATCAACTTTTTCTTGTCCAAGTTTTGTTCTACATGCAAATAAATTGTACGATGGATGAATTTCTTTTATTAATCTGGCATGTCTTTTTCCTATAGATCCTAATCCGCAAAATAGAATATTCATCGGATCAACCCCTGTTTTTTAATTTGTTTTCTTAGTTGATAATTTTTCATTACATCTATGTAGAATTTTTTTACAAATACTCTGGGAAAAACCGTGCTTTTTCATATTTTAAATCACTATGTTTTATTCCATTTATTTCACAGTTTTTTTTATATACATTCATGTCATGTATTTTTTTATACACATAAAATTCTGCAGTAGTTGATGAAAATGATTTCTTAAATCTGAACAATCCATCTTCCTCAGATGACGAATTACCACCGCCTAAAATGAAATATTTATAACCTGCGTTTTTAGCCCATCTTATTAACTCAACGATTAATATATCATTTGGTCTAAATGATAGATATTCAGGTATTATACCACGTAGATAATCATGAAGGATGCCATATTTACCTAGTTCAATTGAGGAACATATTATTTTATCGTCATATTCAACGTGGAACAGTTTAACGTCATCTTTAAATTTTTTGAAAAGTTCATTAAAAAACGCTTCATTGAAATAGTAGAATTTTTTTGTGTTTATTCTTTTCATAGACTCAGAATAAATTTCTATAAATTTTGAGATATGTTCTTTATTTTCATTGTGATAGACTTTCAAGTTGCTTCTTAAGGCTTTGTTAATGTTTTTTCGAGTATGTCGGGTGTATTCTTCATAAATTAATTCTAGATCCTTTGTTAAATCGATATATACAATTTTTCTATCATAAAATAAACTTGTTTGATCTCGATATGGAGCATTATTTTTAAGTATTGGATTAAAACGTTGGAATTCAGTGACAACGTTGTTCTTTTTACAGTATTCATTAAATTTTTTTATAAAAATGTAAAATGTTTTTTGCAGTAGTTCTTGTTCTTTAATGTTGTGAATCAATCCACCGTAATACCATGGTGATACTAGATCAATATATTCAGAATTTGATTTGTTTCCTGCCAGTTTTATAGGCCTTTCGAAATATGGGGCAATGATGTAGTTGTCGTCGTTGCCATAGTATAAGTAGATTGCCTTGTGGCCTGTATAATTCTGAAATAGTGTTAAATAATCTGGATGGCAATGAACATCCATTTTTTGGCATTTATCTAGAAGGTATTTTATATGATTTGTATCATCCATTGTTATAATTTTCAGTTCCTGTTCTTTTAATTCATTCAACACTTTAATCAATCGTCCTTTAATATTTTATTTAGTTCCCTTAGCATCATGTCTATATCTTTTTTTGATATTTCTTCATGGATAGGTAGATTTAGTATGCGGCTGGATATCTGGTGTGATATCGGGTATTCGTCTTTTTTTATCTGCGGTATCAAAGTATGATAAAGGGAGACCGCCTCTATTTTTCTTTTTTGCAACTCAAAATAAACGTTATTTCTGTCTTTTTGCTCGATGATAACTGGGAAATTTATTGGGGTTACTCCATCCAGAAGTGTTCTATAAAAAGGATGAACACCTTTGATATCCTTGATTTTTTCTAATATGTAGGTGTAATTGTTTCTTCTTATTTGACTTATTTTTTCTATGTCTGATTTATATAAAATAGTAAACGTCCTTTTTGATATTCTGTCATCTATCTTTTTTTGGATTTTTATTTTGTCGTTATTAATTAGTAGTATTCCTCCATCATTTGTCGATAAGAATTTATGAATAGAATAAAAGCTGATATCTCCATATGCGCCTAGTTTTTTATTTTTGTAGAATGAGTTAAATGCATGTGCACAGTCTTCTATCAGGTATTTTTTATTTTCTTTGCATGTTTTTAAAACATAATCAAAATTTTTTTGGCAGAATCCAAAATAATGTATAATCAATGCTGCTTTGATTTTATCCTGTTTTATTTTTTCTGTGAAACTTTCTTTATTAATTGACAAATCATCATTGAGGGTGTAGAATTCGTAGCCAATTTTAAGTTGTCTTATAGGGTCAAATACTCCTGATCCTTCTTTTTCACTTAGTCCAATGTAGCTTGGTAGAAGAATTTTGTTTTCTTTATTTAACTTTAATATCTGTAGCGCATAAGATAGTGCAATTCTTCCTCTTTGTGTAAAATATTCTTTTTTTAAGAATTTTTTATTTAGTTTCTGTTTTTTCTTAATCATATTTTTTCTAGTATTTTAATTATTTTTTCTTCCGCGTTCTTTTTTGCGTAGGGGCTTAAGGCTTTCTTGACTTTATTTTTGAATTCTTTGGTTAGAGCTTTTTTTATGGCTTTTATAATATCATTTTTGTTATGTTTTACGTTTATTATGTTGAATGTATGTCCCCTTCCTTTTTGCCTGTCGCCTATGTTGATGGCTGGTAAATTGAATGCTGGTGCCTCTAATAATGCGCAACTGGAGTTTCCAACCATTACATCACATATTGTCATTAAATCCTGGAAATCTTCACGTTTGATGTTTTTATGTATTTGAACGAAATCTAGTTTTTCATATTGGTGAATAACATTAATGATGTCTTTACTACCTGTATCTGAATTAGGATATATAATAATGGTCTGGATTTTTAATTCTTTAACTGCACTCATTGTTTCTTTCATCTGTGATGCAGCTTGAAGTTCCTGTGTTGTAATTGGGTGTTGAATAACTATTAGAATCGGTTGATTTAAATCCAGTTTGTATTTTCTGGTTATCTCTTTTTTTCTCTTATCGGTTATATTGTAAACAATAGGAATTCCTGGGTTACCTACGGGAAATACATTTTTTGCTTTTTCACCCATGGTAATGATATGTTTCGCGCTTTTTTCGTTTGCAGGAAAATGTATGTCAGCAAATTTTGTGATTGCATGTCTTATCCGTTCGTCAATTGTAGCACCTGTTGTTGTGTCACCACCAGATATATGTGCAACTGGTATGTTTAGATGTGATGCAGCTATTGCTGCTGCTAGCATTTCCCCTCGATCACCTGTTACAATTACAAGTTGAGGTTTAATCTTCTCTAGCGCTTCTGTGATTCCAATGATGGCATAACCAAGGGATTTTGCCATTCCTACGTTTGTTTTGCATGTTAATTTCATGTTGACTATCGAGTCTATGTTGAATCCATCTTTTGTGATTTCGTCTATTGTATGTCCAAATTCCTTCATGAGATGCATACCTGTCACAATTAAAGACAGCTTGAAAGAAGGATTTTTATCTATTTTCTTTAGTAACGTTCTCATTACTCCATATTCTGCTCTAGAACCTGTTACAATAACTATTTTTTTCATCTAATATTCCTTAAAAGTTTTAACTATTGTTCATTTTTTATATTATGTGTGTAAACATCTAAATTACTTCCAATAGTATAATTATCTATACCTGTTTTAAGCGATAAATAACAAATTAAAGCCCAGGAATATAATTTTAACCACTGGAGAAAAGAGAAATCAAATTTTACAGTCTCACCATTCATATTTAGATCAGGATTTTGAAGTACATGTTTTATGCCAATTTCTCCTTTTCCAAAATATGTTGTTTTCCCGAAGCCTGTTCTGGATAAATATTTATTACTTGTATTTATCGAAAAGTAATATAGGTGTTCAGGTGGTCTGATAGGTCGCCAGTTACTAGCATTAATCATCGCTCGAAAACTATCAACGTTGGATATGTTAAATGCTAAGATTCCTCCTGGTTTTAAAATTCTGTTTATCTCCTTAAAGACATTCATTGGGGTAGTACAATGGTCTAGGAAAGACCAAATAGTGACTACGTCGAAATGATTGGAGACGAACTTGGCATCTTCTAAAGATTTGTTAATTATATTAAGATTGAATTCTTTTTTACCAAAATCAGATGCATACTTAGATATATCTATACCAGTGACATCCCAGCCTTCTTCTCTTATAGCTTTTAAAAAAAACCCATGTGCACACCCGACATCTAGTAATCTTCCACCCTTGCTAAACTGTTTTAGGTAGTTTATCCTTTTTTGTATATATGGTTCTTTAGTAACATAATCAAAATAGTTTTTAATTCCTTCTTTATAGTTAGAATATCCTTTTTTGTTTTTCCCTCCTTCAAAGTATTCCTCGTCGTATAATTTTGCTAATTCTTCATCGGTTGGAAAGGGGTCAACAGTTACTAAACCACAATATTTGCATTTAGTAATGGAGTAACCCTTTTTTTTAAATAAGCTTTTGAATTTGTTTTTATCACATAGGTCACAGTTCATTTTAGAAGTTTTCCCATTTGTTATTTTTTCTCTTAATATAAGTTTTTTATCATTCCAGTTTTTCAAAGGTTATAAATTCATCTTTATCGATTTTAGATTTAGTGGTCTTGTCTATGACTTTTTTGTATAGTTTTGCAGGGATTCCAAATGCCGGGCGTTTAAATGCAATGTTGTCCAGTGTAATAATTTCTCCTTTTTTGATGTCGTATCTTGCGACAATACTTTTTCTAGTGTAGTTTCGCATTTTTTCTTCTGATTTTGTAGGTTTTATATCAGAATTACCTAGTATTTGCTTTAAATTTTTTGTTGATTTGAGTATATTTTCTTTTTCATTGTCAGATAGTTTTTCTACGTATCTTATTTTTTTAACAATCTGTGCTAGTTCATCGGTATCAATTGAAAATTTATGGTCTGGACCTGGCAGATTTTTATCTAGAGTGAAATGCTTTTCAATTACAGCGGCGCCGAGTAGCACTGCAATAATTGGTGCCTTTGATCCTTCGCTGTGATCTGAAAAACCTACTGGAACATCAAACTCCTGTTTAATAGTACTCATGGCAAGTAAGTTCAAATCTTTCAGTTTAGATGGATAATTGGAGGTGCAGTGAAGGATTATAATCTCCTCGTTCCCTTTAGTTTTAATAGTGTCTATTGCCTCTTGAATTTCCTCTTTTGTAGCCATACCACGGGATATTATAATTGGTTTTTTGTAAACTGCTATCTTTTCAAGCATTGGTAAGGTTACAATGTCATTAGATCCGATTTTAAATGCCGTAACTCCTAAGTTATTAAGCATCTCCGCGCTTTTTTCTTCGGAGGGGGTCGATAAAAATATTATTTCTTTTTCATTACAGTACTCCATTAAAGTTCTATGTTCATCCTCATTTAATTCTAATTTTTTTATCATCTCATAGTATGATTCATCTGATTTTGTATTATCCTTTTGATATTTTGCTTTCGGCGTTTTTTTTGTTACCTCTTCATCTGCATTAAATGTCTGGAATTTAATTGCGCTTGCACCAGCTTCTTTTGCCTTATCAATAAGTCTCTTGGCTAGATCTATACTGCCATTGTGATTTATACCTGCTTCGGCGATTATGAAACACGGATGATCATTTCCAATTAACTTATGACCGATTTTTATTTTATGCATATAACTCCTTCATTTTTTTTAGACATTCCAAAAATTAACTTTTATGTAAAACCTTCTATTATCCTACACTTTGCAAACTGTCAACTAAATTTAACAAATAAAAGAATCGATATTACTTCTGTTGATATTATAATATTTTTGTACAATTTCATCAAATCGTTCCAATTGAACAGAACCAGTTAACTCATATATATCACTGAATTCCTCAAAGAATTGCAGTTCTTTATATTAAGACGTATTTGACACTGAATTAACAGATAACGATGGGATTATAAAGATAGAATATTCATCCAGTATCCCATCTTCTTTGGTTTATCATCTGTGGGATATTCTTTACTAATCCGCAATGTACACACCAAGGATGTAAGGCAACTTCTGATGCCTTGTTGGTGTCTACAGGAAGCCATGTTTTTTCATGAGGTTTACAATTTTTATAAGAACAGACCATCTATTTGACTCTGTACAATTTTTAATAGTTATACAAAACATCAGAGGTATTCATGTTAATATTAAATAAAAAGATTACAATTATAGTCTTCCATGCGAAGCTGCTTTTTCCTCCTACAAACTTTTAAAAAAAGTTTATAGCTGGAGAAAACTTATATGTTAACTGTTATTACATGAATTCTTAAGAGGTCATCATATGATAAAGTTGCCTGTTTTTTCAAAATCATTTGAATACGAGAATAATTTCTACTTAAGCTGTGATGTTAGTAGAATTAGTAAAATATTGGTGCATTATGAACTATTTAATATGGTTCAGAAGGTACCTGGTACAATTATCGAATGCGGGGTTTTCAAAGGAGCATCCCTAGTTAGATTTGCTATGTTTCGGGAGATATTCGGCAATGCTGATTCAAAAAAAATTATTGGTTTTGATGTGTTTGGCCCATTTCCTGAAACTAAGTTTAAGCCGGATGAGGAGTATAGAAAAAATTTTATTCAAAGTGCTGGTCTGGAAAGCATAAGTGTAGATCAACTCTTTAAAGTTTTAAAACACAAAAAAATAGATAGAAATGTTGAGTTTGTTGAAGGTGATATTTGTGAAACAGTTCCAAAATACGTAAAGGAACACCCAGAACTCAAAATATCATTGTTGCATCTTGACACAGATATATACGATCCGTCAGCTGTGGTTTTAGAACATTTTTGGCCTAAACTTGTAAAAGGTGGTATTTTGGTTTTAGATGATTATGGTTTTTTCCCAGGTGAAACCAAAGCAGTAGATGAATATTTCAAGGAGAAGGACGCTAAGATATCAAAACTTTCCTTCCGAATGATACCAGCATATATTATTAAAAAATAAATCTAATTTTTCTTTTTTGCATTTTACCACTTCATCTTTTTTATTAAATATGTCTAATCATCTAATAAATCCCAAATTTTTTCGAACCTTCCTAAAATTAACCTTTTTGTTAAACCTCCTATCATCCAACACTTTACAAGTTGTCAACTGAGTTTAACAAATAAAAGTACCAATATTGTTTCTGTTGATATTACAATGTTTTCTTACAATTTTCTCAAATAATTCTATTTGAGATGAACCAGTTGTTCCATACGTATCAATAAATTCATCAAAGGATTGCAGTTCCTTATATATAAGACGTTTTTGACATTGAGTGAACGAATAACGGTGGGATAATGACGAGAGAACATTTATCCAATAACCTATTTTTTTTGGGTTATCATCAGAGATATTCTTCACTAATCCGCAATGTATGCACCAAGGATGTAAAGCAGCTTCAGATTTATGATTACTATCTATAGGAAGCCAAACTTTTTCCTCGCGACTACAACTCGTATGGGAACAAATCATATATCTCTCTCAACCCCTATACCCTATTATCTATTTTAATAATTAATAGGGACACAATAGGCAGGATACATATCGAAATAAAATAAAAAGGTTACGATATAGTTACTTGATGCTGTTAAGATAAAATTAAATAATCTCTCCTCTGTAGTTGTTTTTGGAAGCACAACTACAGGAGGAAGAGATATTTGTTAAACGAAATTGTAAAAACATGTGAACGAAAAAAGATTTTAAAAGAAACAAAAGAGGTATTGAAACAAAGATACTATGGGTTTTTCTTATATCGCCAAGAACTTTCATATTATTAAACAAGATCAGTAGAATATGAAAATGACTTTTATCTTAGCTGCAATAATTCAAGGATAAAAATATTCAGATATCAAAATTTCCCTTCTCTATGACTCCTTCTTATATTGTCAAAGAATAACTCTGTCAATTATTGTTCATATTCGTAAATTAGTTGATATCATACAGATCATATAGATCTATTTTTACTATCTTTAGGGTGAGTTCATTGTTTCAATGGCTATATTTTCTAGTTTTTCTTTTCTTTTTCCATATGTAAATATTTCATTGATTCTTGCTCTGGTTTTTTCACCTACATCATCTGAAATATTTACAGCTTTTTTAATCGCTTCAATTGTTGCTTTTTCATCATTATACGGAACAAAAAAACCAGTATCTCCAACAATCTCCGGTAAACTGCCTTTTTTTGTAACAATTGGAATGCAGCCACAACTCATAGATTCAGCGACTCCAATTCCAAAGGATTCAATATATGATAATTGACAGTATATTTTTGCACGTTGGAGCCATTTTAAAACCTCTTTATGTGGAAGTTTCTCTGTAAAAATTACTTTTGAGTTACTTTTTTTTAGTTTATTAACTATAGTTTTTTCAGTTTTGCCGATTATTACAAATTTGAAATTTGGAAAAAAACCAGATACTTTTACAAATGTATCTAATCCTTTTAGTTTAACCCCTAGTTTTGTAACATCACCAATTGTAATAATTACATTTTCTTTTTCCGTTACAGGTTTGAATTTATCAGTATCAATACCATTGTAGACAACTTCAATTTGTTTTGGTTTAACCTTTTTTAGAATTTCTTTTTTAGTAAATTCAGATACTGCAAGAATTATATCTGCATTTTTTAAAACATATTTAGCAGGTATTTTTTCTTTTAAATTTGTAAATGCACCATAGTCTATCTCAGGATGGTATGAGGCATCGTACCCACCAGCAACTACTATTGATTTTTTTCTAAACATTTTTGAAAAAATTACAGCGGTCAATGAGTGCCATCCAGCAAACCAGGAAAATGTTAAATCACAATGTTTCACAGCTTTTAATAAATAATATTTATATTTTATCCAATCTAATTTTGTCTTTGGCGGCTCAATTAAATGGATATTGAAACGTTGACTTAAAGTTCTGTAATCATTCTTTATAAAAGTGTATGATAAATTTCCAACAAAACAAATAGTTATTTTTTTCTTAACCATTTTTCCATCTTCTCATAAGTAGATATTTTGTAATACTTTTTTTAATTCCATATTGTTTGATAGATAAGATATTTCTTTTATAATTTACTTTGATTCTATTGAATGCTCTATTAAGATAATTCTCCCATTTTTCTGCATATTCCTTGAATATTTCTTTGTTTGTAAGCTGATATAGAACTTTTAACTGATTGATATGCAGGATATGATATGATTTTGCTGCTGGATGATCTTGGACAAGGTTATATAATGACCAGTATCCAATATCATATTTCTCTAATTTATTTTCCAATGTTTTAATTTGACCCATAAATAGATTTAATGCTTGTTTGTTTTTTGTGACCCGGTAAAAATCATAGATTCCAAATGTGGCGTATATAAAACCATTCAATATGTGTGGTGGGGGTGATATAGCATATTCTTCAAGCCAAGTATATCCTTCATTGTCAACATATTTTACTCCATTGTTTTGTATATCTAAATTAAAAGTCTTGTATGCTTTATCTGCAGTTTCTTTATATTTAATATTCTGAGTTAGCTGATATGCTCTGAGTAGAACAGATATTGCTAATCCTTGTGCCATACCGTGAATCCATGGAATTTTGAATTTGTAATAAGGTAATTCAAAATTGTGTTCCCAGACACCATTTTCTTCTTGTTTTATCGTGATATTATCAACCAGCCAGTCTGATTGTTTAAGAAATAAATCTTTGTAATCTGTATTCTGAGTATCAATATACATTTCAAAATTTCCCAGTGCATATAGGGTGATTGATACTGGATAATAGTGATATTCATCAGTGTAAGGGATTTTATAAAGCAAAACTCCGTTTTTATCTAGTTTATGAACGGGTTGTTTAGGCCGATCTATTTGGTTTTTCATCTCTATATAGTATTTACCGAGATTTTTAGTATTTAATACTGAACTATTGCTCATTTTCCCTTGCCTATCTTTCTCTTTCTATTTAATTTTATTTTTATCATTTGGTATAACATAGATTATTGAATATATTTATGGAAAATTTTTTCTTTTGATAATGTATTTCATATAAATATGATTTTAAATAAAGATGCAATAGCTGAATTTCTAACTTTGCAATATGTATTAGGCGATCATACTTTCAGAAAAGGAGAACAAGTAAAAAGATCGATGGATGTGCCAAAATATGAAGTATATAATGATGCAAATATTTCAGATGTTGAAACGGCATTGAAGGAATCGATAGAGCAATCTACCAAAGGTAAGAAAGAAATTGGTTTTTTACTTAGCGGTGGAAAAGACTCTCGTCTTCTATTAGCGTTGGCAAAGTCGTTGGATATAGATATGACTGCATTAAGTATTACGGATAGATCTGATCGAGCTGAGCTTGCTGTAGCAGGCATGATTGCGCATTCATTAAACGTACCTCATAAAATTCTTACATTACCTGATTCGTATTCACCTGATGTTATTTCAGATATCGTCAAGATTACCGATGGTTTAATTCCAATACTGGGTTATATGCCGGTATATATGCTAAGAGATCAATTAAAAAGGTTTGATGTTGTTCTTACAGGAGATTTAGTAACTGAGATTATGGACATGTGTGAGTACCGCTGGTATGAATCAAAGGATCCAATGGCTGTTATGAAGCGGAAACATTTTGGAGCAGGTAGGACACTGTTGAAAGAAAAACATGTACAAAATGTTGAAGAAAAATTCACTTCAATGTATACTGATAAATCGTTAGATGAAATTGTTTTAGATACTGAAATTCGAAATCGCCGTATCCAAGGGCTAGATGCAATAGAGAAAATGGGAATAAACATTAAGGCCCCAGTATTAGATAGTAATGTTATATCTTCTACGTTTTCACTTCCGTTTGAGGAGAGGACACATGGACGATTGGCAACATCAATGTTGAAAAAATCATACCCTGTTCTGTCAAATATTAGGACAACTAGAAGCATATTTCCATTGTATTTCCCTTGGTGGGTTCACTTTGGAATACAAAAAGTAAAAAATGATATTGATTTTATTAAGAAAGGTAATAAACTGTGGAAGGGTGCACCTCGGTATACTAAGTTAGGTATGTTTGATGCTGGGTATCAACTTAAATATAATATTGGTGACTATATCAAGGAAGCATTTGCAGATGTTGGTTTTATTCAGGAGCTGATAAAGCCTGGTATTTCAGATCAATTGATTGAGGATCATTTTTCAGAGGAGAAGGATTATGATTCGTTCATTGCTGCTTTGCTTAATGTAAAGGTTTGGATGGATATAAACTCTTAAAATATACACTAATATTGATTTTTGACTGGGCTGAATTAAAAAACCTTATATAGTGAAAAAAGCTGCGAGTTTGCAAGAGGAAATTTATAGGGGAGCTATAAGATGAAAGGTTTAGTTTTATCTGGTGGATTTGGAACGCGATTAAGACCATTGACGTATTCTCAGCAGAAACAACTTATTCCTGTAG
>JAUWIE010000097.1 GCA_030605515.1 Thermoplasmatota archaeon | reverse complement strand
GAGGAATTTCACATAAAAAAACATCTAAAAAAATATCAATTCTTACGGTTTTCCTTAGCCATAAGTAGGTTGATACCAGAGAGCATTAGCTTACAATGCTCAATTTTTCAACCAAGAAAAGATCAAAACACTCGGTAGATGCCTTCAATTGCTGAAGTATCTGTTAAAAAGTTCTATAAAATCATAATTGTTCAACAGCCTACAAAGGTTATACCGCCTAACATAAAATCATAGAATCGATAAAATTATACGATATTTTTTGAAAAAATTATTAATTTGATAGTCAAATTTTTTAGTATTTGTAAATGTTGATAAAATGAAGTTGTTGAGATTATAAGGACATCTGCCAGTATTAATCAATTCTTACAACTCATTGTAAATGGGTATTGAAAGTAACGTTTAATTTTTGACATTATGCTTTTTTGACATTTTTGCAATCTGACTTTTTTAACGGAAAATCTTTATATATTGTTACTTGAGAACATTATACACGTATATTATTAACATGTTAATAATTAACATGCTAATGGAATGGAAGTAGGCGATAGAAGAAATGCAACGAAAACATAACAAACGAAAAATACTTACTTTAACTCAGTTATTTGTAGTATCACTGATATTTTTATTCATAGGCTCTAACTTTAACATAGTCGCTTCTTCACAAGTAGACGAAAATGATACAGCTTTAAACTATACAATCAGATTTGAAAAGCCAATAATAACGGAGACAACCCTAAATGGGAAAACATACACACAAGTCCATATGCAAAATTGTATATCAAACGCTGCTACGGGAAATCCAGCTCTACCGGTTTACCCTGTTAAAATACTCTTACCACAAGGAAAAACTGTATCAACTATTGATGTATCATATGATGAAATTAAAGATGTTAGTTGTGATTTATCAAGTAGCCCAATAATGCCTCAACAGGAACCTATTTCAATTGCGATAAAAAAAGAAAGGGCACCTTTTCAAATGAACGCTGCGGTTTATAACTCAAAAAATCCTGTTCTTGATTCTATTTATAATAATGGAGGTATTGATTTCTGTAGGGGATTTGCTATTCTTACAATTAATATTTATCCAGTTCAATATATGCCCGGATTGCACAGATTACATTATTTCCCAGAGCTGAAAATCAATATTGAATTAGCTGATGATAATCAAAATATCTTAGATGAAAGTTTGGAGATGCTAAGGCTCGATTCTACTGATTTAGATATTATCAAATCTATTGTAGTTAACCCAGAAATAGCAAATGATTATGCTCCTTTATCATATCAGGTCTTAAGTGGGAGCGGACTATGCAATTCTGAAGATACTTATGATTATGTAATCATCACAAATGAAGCACTGAACAACACAATCGGGGAGGAATACTCTTGGTCTGATTTGTTAAAACATAGAGTTTCATACAGTGGATTAAGCGCTGCAAAAGTTACAGTTGAAAATATTGGTAGTTGCCAATATTATTGGAATGATACTGCTTTGTTTAATGATTCAGCAGCTCATATACGTGAATTCATTAAAGATGCATATATAAATTGGGATACAAAATACGTCATCCTTGGCGGAGATTGGGATGATGGAGATGTAAATAAACAAATAGTTCCAGAAAGAACGTTCTATGTATCTGGTGCATCAGAATTACCTTATCCTACTATGCCTTGTGACATGTACTACAGTCATCTTGATGGCAATTGGAGAGATGCTGCCCATGGATGCTGGGGCGGTGGCAAAAACAGTGGTGTAAATGATCATTATGCAGAAGTATATATTGGACGAATGACCGTCAGTAGTGCTAAGCAGATATCTAATTTTATTAAGAAAATCATATGGTATGACCTTTATTCAGATAATGAGTTCATAAGAAAAGCTGCTTTCTTTGGAGGAAACCTAGGCTGGGATAGCGTAACATCAGCAGATTATATGGAAGAAATTCGAAGTGGAAACGACCCAAATTTCTACCAATGTAAAGGTTTTTTGGAATGGAACGAAGAAAACTCAAGTTTCAAATATAATATTTCAACAAGGTTATATCACAATTGGGGTGAAAGTATACCTAGTGCATATCAAACAGCTATCAATAATAACGATGCTTGCCTAATTAACCATCTAAGCCATGGATCAACAACAATTGGACTTGATATGACAACAGCACAGCTAGGATCACTATCTAATACCAAATATTTCTTCTCATATTCAGCACAATGTTTATCAGGGAGATTTACAGATGGGACTACTCCTGAAAAAACATTAACTAGTATAAATGCAAATAGTGGTGCGTTTGGTTTAATATGGAACACAGGGTATGGATGGGGCAGCGATTCAAACACAAATGGACCTAATCAATATTTACAACGTCAGTTCTGGCATTATTTATTTAGCTCTTCACCCGATGATTGGACGATTGGTAAAGCTCAAGCTTATGCAAAAGATGAACTATCAAACTATGTTGACACTTCATGGCATTATGCATGGTGTTATAATTGGTATAGCTCACATTTATTTGGAGATCCTGCACAAAAAATAAAATTTGGAGACTCTGATGAGTCAATTGTATTAACCAGTGAGATTCCTGTGAATGAAACAAGTATGCCTGCTGGAATGACTACATTGAGAATAAACGTATCAGATCCCGAAGGTAATTTGATAAATGTAATATTTAAAACAAACGCAACAGGAAATTGGCTTAATATTGGAACAAATAACTCTCAACCAAATGGTACATATTCCCAAACATATGATTTCAATTATTATAACACCACTTGTTGGTGGAGCGTAAATGTATATGATACAACGGGCAGTAGCGGATGGACTAATGAAACATATAATTTTATTACAGGACCATATATAAATCAAAACCCAGATCTACAAAATGAAACACCAAATAATCAATCAACAAGAATATCAATTACAACAATTAATCTAAGTGTACATATTTATGATGTAGAAGGTGATTTATTCAACTGGACAATTGAAACAAGTCCTAATATTGGCAACAATTATGGAAATAATGAAAGCAATGGTAGTAAAACATGTAATATATCAAATCTCAACTGTAATACAACATACTATTGGTATGTAAACACAACCGATCGTGTAAGTGGAAACTGGACAAATAAAACATATTTCTTTACAACAGAGCTTAATATACCAACATTTTCAAACATTACACCAAGTAATCAATCAACAGATGTCTCAGTTACATCCTCCGTATTAAGCATAAACATAGAAAATCCTGAAAATACCTATTTTAATTGGAGTATTGAAACAAATCCAAATATTGGAAATATCTATGGAAATAATTCTCTAAATGGTCAAAAAACCTGTAATATTTCAAGTTTAAATTATTATACCACATATTACTGGTTTGTAAATGTAAGCAACACATCCTTAGGTATATGGACAAATAAAACATATTGGTTTAAGACACGACAACAACCAAGTACACCATCACCCTCATCTAATCCACCACCAGCACCACCCTCTCAAAATAATCCACCAGTCACACCTTCAACACCAGAGGGGGCTACAACAGGATATATAGATACAACATATGACTTTACAACAACATCAACCGATCCAGATAATGATAATATCAAATACAAATTCAACTGGGGAGACGGATCAATTAGCAACTGGACAAATCTAACTGACTCAGGTACTCAGATATCCTTATCACATAGTTGGAGTTCATCAGGCATATATAAAATCAACGCCATCGCTCAAGATGAAAATGATCAAAATAGCAGTTGGTCAGAAATACTAAATATCACAATAGAGGAAAAACCTGAAGAAAAACCAGAGATAAAAGTAGACAATGTACCAGATAGTGTATCAACAGATGAAAACATAGTCTTTAATGTATCAGAAACAAATGGTTTAGATGAAAATTTTACATATTTCTGGGATTTTGGTGATGGAACAATAGGAATTGGAAAACAGCCAAGCCATAAATATACCTCCCCAGGCAATTACATAATTATATTAACTGTTACAAATGCAAATGATGTAGTTGAAATTATAACATTTGAAGTTGCTGTAAGCGCAGAGAATTTGGTAACAACTTTAGATACAATAGATAAAAAGAAAAACGAAGGATCACAGTTATTACCAATTGAAATAATTTTACTTGGTGGTGGATGGATATTCTGCCTAATAATTGTAATTTACTTGTTGAAAAAGAGTTAAAGGTAATCTATTAAACTAACATACAATTCTTTATTTATATTACTATAATTTACAACTAGAAGTATAATAAAAAGTGAGAGTGTTTAAATTTATTTTTTTGAATAATATTTACTCCATCTAACACGACGTGGCACACGTTTTAACTCTAACATGTTCTTCTTACATTTGTTTTTACAGAAATAAAACACAGTACCATCTTTTTTTACAAAGATTTTACCAGTACCTGGTTCAATTTCATTTCCGCAGAATGAACACTTTCTTCGCTCTACCATAGAATCACAGTCTCCCTAACGTGGTCCACCAAGTTTTTTTGCTTCTCTCTGAGTTTCAATCAACATTAAAATATCACCGAGCTGAATTGGTCCGATAACATTTCTAGTGATAATCTTACCTTTATCAACCCCATCTAAAACCCTAACTTTAACTTGAGAAGCCTCACCAGCCATACCGGTTCGGTCAATGATTTCTACAACTTCACAAGGAGTACCTTCTACCATATGCTTAACCCTGTTTCTTTAATGCATCTATTTTTTTTACAATACTGTCAATTCCAGCAGCATCTTTTCCAGGGTTAACAATTGCAACCGCAGCTGTACTAACGCCTAAACCAGCAGCATCACCAAGTTCTTGTTTACTTGGAACATACGCATAAGGTATGTTTTTCTCTTCACATAAAATAGGCATATGAGCTAGTATCTCCTCAGGAGTAATATCCTCAGCCATTACAACAAGTTTTGCCTGTCCTCTTTCAACTTGTTTTGTTGCTTCATTTGCTCCTTTACTTATTTTTCCATTGTCTCGAGCTTTTTCTACAAGATCATAGGCCATATCCTGCACTTCTTTTGGTGTTTTAAATCTTACAAACATCGCCATATCTTTTAGCCTCCTATTTTGAAGCCTTCATAGACCATTTCCCTGTAGGGAAGGTAGAAGTTGGAATGTAAGGCACCTATAAAAACCTTTTTCAGTCTACAGTACCTCCGAAAGTAGGTCTGAATAGATGATTTTGTATAAAAATATACTATTAATAATATTTTACAGAAGGAGATACATATAAAAAATAATCGATTTATCTGTTATTTATTCAGATAAATATGAAAAATTAGGTATTGGAATCTACTCCACTCTAACTGAATAGATCAAATAATTATCAGACACTATACCTGTTATCCTCCAGGATCTGGATCGATGGTGTAAAGGATGGTTCCAAACAGTTTAGAGGTAACCAAATGATCCTCATTCACAAATCCAAACAATGCAAGCTAAATAAGGATATCTGCTAAAATCCACAGATTATAATAGAACAGCCTTATTAGATAACTTCATACGGATAGAAAAACGTTTCAAGAAAATAATATAACATCTAGATTGTATTCAGGGGCAGATAAATCTTAATTAAGATTTTAAAAAGAAGAGGACTTAGTAATGCAACCATCTAAAGAAGCATATGACAGGGCCAGTATAATATTCTCTCCTGATGGAAGATTGTTTCAGGTTGAATATGCACGTGAAGCAGTGAAAAGAGGGACCACTACAGTTGGATTAAAATTTAAAGATGGTATT
>JAUWIE010000099.1 GCA_030605515.1 Thermoplasmatota archaeon | reverse complement strand
GGGAAACCTGATTTTTCTGCATCTTTGAAATCCCAGTCAATAGTATTTGTTTCTTTTTGAATTTCTTTTTTGGTGTCATTATAGACTTTCATAGTGTTTTTAGTTAGGACGCATAACTCTCCATCATCTAGGTATACTACCCGGTTTGTATATTTTAATAAAGCAGGGATATCTGATGCAAGAAAATTTTCATTATCACCAATTCCGATTACTAAAGGACTTTCTTTTCGTGCGCCAACTAGTTTTTCTGGTTCATTTTCACTTATGGCGGCAATTGCAAATGAGCCTTTGATTTTCTTTAAAGCAATGAATACAGCTTGCTCCAGATTATTATTATAGTTTTCATCTATTAAATGAGCGATTACCTCTGTATCTGTTTGTGAGTGGAATATATGTCCTTTTTTTTCTAAATCTTCTCTTAGTGTTTTAAAATTTTCAATTATTCCATTATGTACAACAGCAATTTTTTTATTGCAACTAAGTTGAGGATGGGCGTTTTCTTTGCTGACTTTTCCATGTGTTGCCCATCGTGTATGACCTATTCCAATATCTCCTTTAAACAATGGGATTTCTTTTTCTAATGTTGATATTTCTCCTACTTCTTTGTATACTTGTAGTTTTTTTTCAATTATTCCTATTCCTGCTGAGTCATATCCTCGGTATTCAAGTCTTTTTAAACTCTCGATTAATACTTTTCTTGCTTCTCTGAATCCGATGTATCCAATGATTCCGCACACTTTACATCACTTTACTCTTGCTTGATATATTCTTTATTACTCTTTTTAATGGGCTAATATTACATTTTCTACCAATTATTATGCCCGGGTCTACAAATACATTACTTCCAATTGAGCAATCATCTCCAATCATTACACCTATATTATCCAATTTCATAAATTGTCCTTCTATTTCAATTGTGGTTTTTCCAGATATTGAGGAAAAATTATGGTTAATTATGTTTCCTTTACCAATGATTGAATGTGTAATAAATGAATTTGACCCTATATGAGAATCTGCCATTATCACGCTATTTCTAATCTCACTGAATGGATGAACAACAGAGTTGTTTCCTATTGTAGTAGATGGAAATATACATGCATTTGGTCCTATTTCACAACATTCACCTATAGTTACTGGTCCTACTATATAGCAACCTGAGTAAACTGTTGTGTCTTTACCTATGGAAACATCACCTTTGATTGTTACTCCTTTTTCCAAGGTTCCACTAATTGATGCTGAGGTATTTGGGAGCATAGCCGCATTAACATATATTAGATCCCATGGGTATACTATATCCATCCATGTATCTGCAATTATTGTATTGATTTTTTTTCCTTGATCAATTACTGATTGAATAACAGAGGTGAGATCATATATACCTTGTGATGCTAAATCTTCAATATTTTCAAATATTAAACTAGGTAGTTTGTATACACCGGTCGATATGAATTTACCATATTCATCCTTTGGTTTTTCAACGATCTTTGTTAAATGGTTTTTTTCTACAAAAATCACACCATATTTTGATGGGTAAGGGTGCTCTTTTATTAGTATTGAATATTCTGAGTTATCCTTTATCAACTTTGAAATACTATTGCTTTCTACTATATTGTCACCAGATATAACTATGAAAGAACTGGTTAGATGTTTTTTTGCTTGCAGTAATGCATGTGCAGTTCCAAGTTGTTTGTCTTGGACAACATAGGTGATATCCATATCTTTATAATTTTTGAAATATTCCATTATGGCTTCTTTTTTGTATCCAACAACAACTATAATCTCAGTTATTCCACTGTTTTTTGCTGCATCGAATACGTACTCTAATACAGGTTTATTTGCAATAGGTAGCATTACCTTTGGTTTAGTTTCTGTAAATGGTCGTAATCTTCTTCCTTCGCCTGCAGCTAATATTACAGCTTTCATTAAATCGCCTTCCACCTGTAAGCTTGATTCGTATATTTTACATTTTCTCACAATACTCTATTTTTTTCTAAAAAAGTATTATTCTCTATATATAAAAAGCGAAAACTAATCAGAGAGATAATAAATTAGCTGAAATTAGATGAAAATTATTCAGAATTATTTTAAAATTAATTCATAAATAGTATTGAATAGTGGCATTTTTCTGCCATTTTTCTTTTGATGCTTTTTGCCGATAATGTAAATATGTTTTTTTTCTTTTGTTCTCTTCCAAGAATAACTAAATTTGCATTTAAGTTATTTGCAGCCTTATGTGTTTCTTTTTCTAAGCCGCCTTGTACGAGATCTACGGTTATACCTTTTTTTCTCATTTCTTTTGTAAAGAATTCTCCTTTTGATAATAGATCCTTTTCTTCTTTCATTATTTTCTTCTCTGACGATAAAGATTTTTATCAATAGCTTCAATCATGTTTTTGAAATTGAAATCAGATGAGTCGATAAAATCATATATTTTCTTTATGTTTTCTTTTGGGTTTTCTAGTGTTTTGTTATAGTTAATATATAAAGCTACAATGTCTTCTCTCTTGTTGATTTTATCTTTTATCATTTCGTTTAATTTTATGAAGGTTTCTCTGGTTTCTTCCCGATTAATGTCTTTCTTTTTAGTCATTTTCTCCATTGAATCAAGAATTTCTTCTATGTTTCGCTCAGAGTAGATGATTTTGTAATTTCTAGGTGGGAGATACTTTAAGCCATATGCTGTTATTTTTATGAATATTCCTTCGTATTTCTGGAAGGGAAATGTTGCCTCCATTAGTTTATTAATTATTTTTCCACCAGCAAGTTCGTAATAACCTTTAGGGTTGTTTTCATCTGGTGGGCGGGTACTAGTATCAAAAGAGGTAGGTACACCACCTGCGCTAAGTATTTGCATTAGCATTGATGTTCCTGAGCGTTCAAGACCTGATACAATGTAATTTATGTTTTTATCTAATGTCATACTCAACTACTCACTTATATGCTCAATCTCTTCTAATTTTTTCAATACCTTGTTTGTGCTTTCATCTACTGTTTCTTTATCTGTATTAATCATTAGCTCTGGGTTTTCTGGTTCTTCATATGGAGCGCTTATTCCAGTGAATTCTTTTATTATTCCTTCTCTTGCTTTTTTATATAGTCCTTTTGTGTCTCTTTTTTCACAAGTTTCTAATGAGGCCTTGCATAATATCTCAATGAATCGGCCTTCCCCTACTAATTCTCTACAGAAATCTCGATCATCTCTATATGGTGATATAAAAGCAGTTATTGCTATTAATCCTGCATCGGCAAAAAGATTAGCTACCTCAGAAATTCTCCTTATGTTTTCTTTTCTGTCTTCAGGAGAGAACCCAAGATTTTTATTCAATCCATGTCGAATATTGTCCCCATCAAGAACATATGCAATATGTCCTTTGGAGTGTAGTTTGTAGGCTACTTCATTTGCAATTGTAGATTTACCACTACCTGAGAGTCCGGTAAACCATAGAACTAGTCCTTTTTGATTTAATAGTGATTCTCTATCAGTTTTATCTACTTTATGCATATGCCATACGACGTTTGTTGCTTTTTGTTTGTTCATTTTTCTATCACCTTTCCTTCGTGTCATCTTGCGACAAATAACTTAGAATTTCATCTACAAAAAACATAGTTTTTTTCTTCGGTATTATCGCACCAAGGACTTCTTTTTTGCCTCCGCATTTGAAACCGAGGGATTTTCCACGCATTATCATTGGTTCAAGATTATTTTTTAGGGTTCTTGCATAAATTTGATCCTTATCATCGAAAAAACCAGTGTTGATAACCAGAGTGTTTTTTCCATTTTCCCATGCAACTTTTCTGGTTATCGTAGATATAATATTGTATTGTGTATTAATCTCTTTTAATAATGTCCCATTTTTTTCTTCCATTGGTTTATCTAATTGTTGAGTGATCTCTTCGTTTAGCATTTTTATATTATTGTTCCATTTCTCATTATCTAGGATATCATATGGCGAATCGTATTCTAGTAGAAGGTGTGGTGCTTTTTCTACTGCTTTTTTATCACCGATTTTATAGCTAGAATCAAGTAAGTATGCCATGTTTAATAAGTCATCAAAATTAAGGTCGTTTTCTTGACAATAACTTGTTATTATTTTATAGATTGTATCATTGTTTTTAATTTTTTTTTCATGATCACCTATTATACCAAGTAGTGCATATAGATTCACTTTATTTTCTAGATATTTGTTAACGATCCAGCTAGCAGATGGATATTCATCTGGTTTTTCTCCTTTTATAACTGGATTGTGGTGAAATACTTCTTTTATCTCTGGGCCTAGATGGTGATCAAAGATGAATACTTTAGCGTGTTCTGCTAATTTTAGTATGTTTTCTTTTGGTAGAGCCATATCTACGATAATGATGAAATCATATTTTGAGTATTCATCTAATTCTTTTTCTGTGAGGAAGTAATTACCGAGGATCGGAGTTCTATTATCAATATTTTTATCAGATAATTGCTCAAAAATAAGTTTTGCTGAGCATATACCGTCAGTATCCCAATGATGGATTAGAAGGCCTTTACCTTGTAGTTCTTCTTTTTTCATTATCATTTCTCCTGTTTTATTATTCTATAAATGGTTTATCAAATTTCAAAATGGTTTCTGCAACTTCTTTTCGCATCATATCTTCTGATGGAATTTCTCCGTTGTTTAGTATTTCTCTAATCTTTTTTCCACTGAAGTTTATATGATATTTCTGATCATGTGGGCAGATTTTATCGTTTACTACGCTGTTGCATTTTGTACATCTGGAGAACGATCTGAAAAATACTGGTATTATTCCTAAATCTGGAAATTCTGAGAATATGTCGTGTGCATCATATGGGCCATAGTAGTTTCCTACTCCGGCGTGATCTCTTCCTACGATGAAATGTGTACATCCGAAGTTTTTTCGCATAATTGCATGATGAATTGCTTCACGTGGGCCAGCATATTTCATCGATGTTCGCAGTATTGACATTACTGCCCGTTCTTTTAGGTAATAATGTTTCATCAGTGTTTCATATGAGGCTAGTATTACTTCATCTCTAAAATCTCCTGTTTTTTTCTTTCCGATGATTGGATTGATAAATACACCATCAACAAATGTTAGTGCTGTTTTTTGTACGTATTCATGGCCGATATGAGGTGGGTTTCTTGTTTGAAAAGCTACTATTTCTTTCCATCCTTTTTCTTTGAATAAAAAGCGTGTTTCTTTAGGTGAAAGATTATACTCATCAAATTCTCTAGTTTTGCAATCAAGAAGTGTTATTTTACCACCTAATAAGTTTTGTTTCATGTTATTTATATTGGCAACTCCAGGGTGGTTTGTATCTTTTGTACGATAAATTTCTTGTGCTAATGTCTTTTTATCATATGTATATATTTCATCGATATCTACTAATGCTAGAACGCCGTTTTCTTTGTTTGATAGTAATATTGTTTCTCCTTCTTTTATTTCTTCATTATTGAAATCAAGCAAAATAGGGATTGTCCATGGTGTATCATCCATTAATCGTTTTTCTTTGACTATGTTTTCAAGGTCATTGTTGCATAGAAATCCTTCTAAGGGTGAAAATACTCCTTTTGCAATGTTTGTTATGTCTTCTGCTAGATTTGTGTTTATTTCAATTTTTGGTAGTTCTTTTATGTCTGATACATCTTTTTTTACTAGTCGGTTTACTAGTTTTCCACCGTGTGGTTTTGGCATATTTTTCACCTTAGTCCAGATAGCCGAGTGCTCTTAATCGGTCTTTAACTTTTTCTTCATCTTCTTTGCTGAATGCTTCTTCACTATCTTCTTCCATTCCTGATATAACTTCTCTTAGAACGTAGGTTACATAGGAGGAGAGAGATGTAAATCCTGTTCCTTCAATTCGTTTTTTTATTTTATCAGCCAAGGGGGTTGGTATTGATATTGTGGTATATTTTTTTCCATCTTTTTCTTCGGTCATGATTAACACCTAATTACATTTCATTATATATCATTATATTTAGTTATATGTAATTAAAATATTTATACTTTTTGAAAAGATAATAGCAAATTAAGGATACTTGATAAAACTATAAAAAGAAATAATAGTGCGACTATTATCCTTAATATAGCCAGGTGGAAACGTGAAAACAAAAGATATAAAAATTGCAATATTGCGAATAGAAGGAACTAACTGCGAACAAGAATCATACGATGCTTTTAAAAGATTAAAAGTAAATCCAGAGTTTGTACATCTAAAACAGTTATTAGATATAGATTGTAATAAAGACGAAAAAAGAGATATTTTTGATTATCAATGTCTAATGATTCCCGGTGGTTTTTCAGCTGGCGATTACATAAGAGCAGGTGCAATATTTGCAGCTCGAATAAAAAGTAAATTGCAGAAAAAACTAAGAGAATTTGTAAAACAAGAATACCCCATATTAGGTGTATGTAATGGTTTTCAAGTTCTTACTGAACTTGGTTTATTGCCGGGTATTGAAGAAATTGTAAGTCATGTCCCGGATGCTTGTTTGAATATTAATGATTCAAATAGATTTGAATGTAGGCCTACGTTGCTTAAACATGAAAATAATGGAAAATGTGTGTTTACCTCAAATATTTCTAAGAATGAAATTAGATTAATTCCTAGTGCCCATGCGGAAGGAAAATTGTTATTTCCATTAGATAAGCAGAAAGAATATCTTGAAAAATTAGAACAGAATGATCAGATCGTGTTTAGATATGTTAATTCTAATGGTGAATATGCAGGTTATCCTTGGAATCCTAATGGTTCTGTCTCAAATATAGCAGGAATTTGTAACCATATTGGAAATGTATTTGGTATGATGCCTCACCCTGAGAGAACATTTTATAGGTATCAACATCCTGATTGGACAGACACAGGTTTGGATGATGGTGTTGGTGATGGTCAGGTGATTTTTGAATCTGTTCTGAGTTATATTTGTAAAAGGTTCTAGGATGCAAAGAGTGGTTACCTGCTTATTAATTAATGAAAAAGGAAAATTGCTAATTCTTAAAAGAAGTGATAAAGTTAGAACATATAAAGGGTTATGGGGTGGGGTTGCTGGTTACGTCGAAGAAGGTGAGGATCCCTTTGAAACAGCGATAAAAGAAATCAAAGAAGAAATTGACATTCCAGAAGGTGACGTTCATTTAATTAAAAAAGGCTCTCCTATTGAATTTACAGATGTTTATAATGAGAAAAGTTATGATTGGAAGGTTTACCCATTTTTGTTTAAAATTGAAAAAAAAAGTAAAGTACAAATAGACTGGGAGCATACTGAATATTGTTGGATCTCGCCATTTGATATAGCGAGATTTGATATGGTTCCACATCTAAAAGAGGTTGTGTTTAGTATCTTTAAGTAAAAGTTTTCGGATGGGGAAGCGTGGAGGTGGTGAGGAGAGATAGGAAAAAATAGGACTACTCCCCCATCCTACTATTATATAATGGGATTATAAGTATATAAACCTTTTTATATTAATAATATTTTAATGTAAAAATAGGGGAAAAAATTAATTATTTATAACATGAATAATAATTATATTATATTGAACTATTCCATGACGACTTGAATCCAATATTAAATAACTCTGAGAAATTTATTATTTCTATCGATTAATGTATAAAAGCACCAACAAGGAAAGCAATAAGACCAATGAAGATAGCAATTAAGGTAAATCTTCGATATAGTTTAATATGTACTTTTTTCTTGAATATCAACTGAATTGAAGTACTCAATAGCATCGTATCAGTAATCATTACGATAAATAGATAATAATAATTCAAGTAATAAATACCGAATTTACTCATGAAAAACGGTAGGAAACTCAAAGCAATAGCTATTATGTAGAAAAAAGCAGTTAAAATATTTGATCCGCGGATACCAATATATTGTGGAAATGATTTCACACCTTTTTCGTGATCACCTTTGAAGTCCATAACATCTTTCATAATCTCTCGTCCAGATCCAGCCAAAAATGCAATCAAAGCAATAATGTAAATCGCAGGGTGAACGTTAAAGAAAAATGTTGTTCCTTCTGATACTGCTACCCCACCGAAAATAAATGGAATTGCCATGGTATAAGCTATATAGAAGTTTCCTAGAAGCTTAATTTTCTTAAGTTTAACATCGTAAAGTATTGCAAGTAGGCCTGTAATAAAAGCTATTATAAAACAAGTGTAATTTACAAAAAATGAGCATATAATTCCAAATGGAAATAATAATAAAAATAAATATAAAGCAGTTTTTGGAGAAAGATCTCCTCTTACAAGAGGGCGATCCTGTCGTTTATTTTTTTTATCGATCTCAAGATCATAGTAATCATTTAATGCAAATGTACTTGCTTCAAGGAGTAAAACAGTTAAAAAAGTAAATGATAATTTAATAATATCTGGGAGCTCTTTACCGTCTAATGCTATTAAAGAACCGATAAAAACAGCGATAGCAATCATAACGCCATGTTCAAGTCGCATTAGTTCCCAGATGGCTTTGATTTTTTTCATCATAAACTGAAACAATGTAATAAATTATAAAGTTTAATACCAAAGTAATTATTATTCCTATTTATTTAAGAAAAATTTATTATCATAAAAGATATTCCAAAGGCAAATTTGTTATAAAAAATATAAAGGATGTAAGAATATGGGATTATTTGGACCGGAAAAAATTATGTTAAAGCTTGAAAAATACAATTATAGCCCAGGAGATACGATTAAGGGAAATGTTAAACTTAATCTGAAAAAACCAACACAAGCACGGAAAATAGAAGTATCATTTATTGGTATAAAAATTCAACAACAAACAGGAATGGGGATCGGGCCAACAGCAAGTAGTAGTAGATCAACAAACAAATCTGTTGTTTATGATTTTAAAATGCCACTTGACTATGATAAAGAATATCAAAATGACGAATACCCATTTGAAATTAAAATCCCTGAGGATATCCATCACGTATCTCAGAAACTTGAAGGAAAAGTTGGAACAGCATTAACTGCTCTAAAAGCAGTCAGTGGCATCCATGGTCGGATAGACTGGTATGTTAAAGCCCAACTTGATGTCCCAAAGAAACTTGACATTAAGAAAAAACAAAAAATCGTACTATCTTAAAACAAATCATTTACCTAGTTCAATTATTACTTTCATTGAATTCTTTGCTTCAGCGACAAGTTTGAAACCTTTCTGAATTTCAGATAAAGGTAGTCTGTGAGTAATCATATCTAAAACCTTTACTTTTTTTGTTTTTATTAGATCAATAGCTTCTTGAATATCCTTTGGCGCCCCTGCATATGTTGATACCATTTTTACGCCTTTATTCCATAAGTCAAACAAAGGAAATGGAATCTCAACTCCATGTTTTGTTGGTGCAAAAAAAAGTATTGTGCCACCAGTATTAATTGATTGTAACGTCTGTTTAACTGCTGATGATGCACCTGTGCAAAGTACTACTAGATCTGCTAGGTTTCCATCATTATGTTTTTTTACCTGCTCTGGAACGTTTTCTTTTGCATTAATAACTACATCTGCACCCATTTTTTTTGCCATTTTTAATCGATAATTTTCAATATCTGTAGAAATTATTTTATTTGCATTTTTTGCTTTTGCTAGTTTTATATGTAAAAGTCCTGAAATGCCACTACCGATAATGAGTATATTTTGTTTTGGTTTCATCTCAGCTATTCGCATTCCTCGAACTACACATGCAAGTGGCTCAATAAAAGCGCCTTCTTCATAAGACATTGCCTTTGGCAATAAATATGTTCCATTTCTTACGTTTATCTCTGGTACACGTAAATACTCAGCAAATCCACCAGGATCAAAATTAGTTGAATGCAGTGTATGACAGAGAGTATGTTGATCATTTTGGCAATATTCACAGGAATTACATGGTACATGATGAGAAACAAATACTCTATCTCCGATTTTGTAATTTTTAATGTTTTTACCAGCTTCAACAATATCTCCTGCCATCTCATGACCAAGTACACAAGGTGCTTTTTTGATTCTGTACCACTCCATGACATCGCTACCACAGATACCACTGGCTTTAACCTTAACAAGGAGTTCATTATCATTTATTTTTGGAATAGGCATTTTTTCTATTCTAACATCGTTGTTATTGTAGTACATTGCAACATCCATTGTTTTCATAATTAATACACAAAACAGTGATATAATAATAAGATTAATAGAGTTTAAGGTAAAATAAAATAACTAAAGGAAATAAATTCTTTATTAGAAATTCGAGAAAAATGGATAAATTAGTCAATGTTGAACAAGGTAAAGTTTTATGTTTTAATCCATTTTTTTCGTTTCCAAACTAAAATTATAAATATTGAAATAACAGCAAATAATAGTTCAAAACCAGGGGTTTTATTTGTTTCATTCTCTGTTTTTGTTTCTTTCAATTCAGGAATATAGTCCTCAAGAACTTTATGAATATATTCAAGTGTGATATTACCGGATCCTGATCCTATTACTGTTTCATCTGTCTCATTCTTAATAACAACAACAGAAAGAGATAGATCGCCTTTGAATTTATACTTAGTATGATATTCATCATAATATGATTCTTTATAATTCTTGTCTTCGGGTGGCTGATAAGCTTTATAGATTACAGTAAGATAATCCTTGTATGCCTCATTTTCATAAATTTTTTCTATCACATTTTCCTTATTTTCTTTACAGGATCTGCAATTATCGGAATAGTAAAAATGAAGCTCAACTTTTTCCTCAGAAGCAAGTACGGGTTGCACAAATAATTGAAATAAAAAAAGTGCTAGTATCAGTATGGATATTCTCTGTATTATTCTCATATTATTCACCTTGGCTAATAACCTTATTTATTTAAGTATTATTCTTTCTATTTATATTGTCATCATACTATATTAATTTTATTACCTAGTCTTTTTTCTAATAATTCTTAAAAAAGGAAAAAATAATATTTAGAATATAATTTATATGCTGATGTCTTTGCAGGGATTATTTTTTATTATTGTTAAATATCTCCATAGCTTCTTTAGGTGTTGCATTTTTGTGAACAATTGTATTTACAGCCTTAATCATTGCAACTGGATCACTACTTTGAAAAATGTTTCTACCCATATCAACACCTATTGCTCCTGCCTGAAGAGCATCGTATGCCATCTGCATAGCATCCTTTTCTGTGATTTTTTTACCACCTGCAATAACTATTGGTACTGGGCATGTTTCAACAATCTTTTCGAAATTCTCACAATAATATGTTTTAACAATACTTGCGCCAAGTTCCGCAGCCATTCTTGAAGCAAGAGAAAGATATTTTACATCTTTACCAAGACCACGTCCAACAGCAGTTACAGCAAGAACAGGAATACCATATCGATTTGCCTCATCGATAATCTTAGTGAAACTCAGAAGTGTATCTCGTTCAAATGGTTGACCAACAAGGATAGAAAAAGCAACTGCAGCAACATTAAGACGGATAGCGTCTTCCATTGAAACTATAATGCCCTCATGAAGGAGATTTTCTTTATTTAGAATACTTGTCCCTCCGGATACTCGTAAACATATTGGTATATCTGTCTCTGGTGGTATGTAATTCCTTAATGCTCCTCTCGTAGGCATTAACACATCAGCATGAGGGATTAATGGTTTTACCATTTCATCGAGTTTTTCCAGGCCTGTTGTAGGTCCCATGAAATAGCCATGGTCAACAGCAAGCATTATAGTATGTCCATCTTTTGGTTTTATTATTTTAGATAATCGGTTTTTCATTCCCCAATCCATAAATAAATCGCCTCCAATTTCCATGTAAATAGTTGTATATTATTTAAAATATTTCTACGGTATCAGGGCAAATCTTTTTTACTAGTTGTCATGTTACGTGTTTTGCTATATTGGGAGGCGTTTCATATGTCAGTTATAGAAAATTTAGAACCGAAGCTTTTATGGAAGCATTTTGATGAGATTAGGAAAATACCTCATTGTTCAAAACATGAAGAAAAAATAAGTGAATACATAATTGATTTTGCAAAAAAAAATAGTTTGAATTATAAAGTAGATAAAGCAGGTAATATTGTAATATCAAAACCTGCAAGTGTTGGAATGGGGAAAAAACCTATTGTAATTCTACAAGGTCATATGGATATGGTATGTGAAAAAAACAGTGATGTAAAACATGATTTTTCAAAGGATCCAATAAAACTCAAACGAAATGGAGATATACTCTTAGCTGATGGTACTACACTTGGAGCTGATAATGGCATTGGTGTTGCTACAGGACTTGCTATACTTGAGGATAAATCATTAAAACACGGTCCAATTGAAGCATTGTTTACAGTTGATGAGGAAACTGGTCTTACTGGAGCATTTGCTATGGAACCTGGATTTTTAAAAGGAAATATAATGCTCAACCTTGACAGCGAAGATTTTGGTGTTATAACTGTTGGATGCGCAGGTGGCGGAGACTCAAAAATTGTACTCCCATTGAAAACTCAGACCATCAATGGAGATATAGAGAGTTTACTTGTAAAAATCTCAGGTTTACGTGGAGGACACTCTGGTGTAGATGCTCATGAGCAGAGAGGGAACGCAGTAAAATTGCTCACACGAATGCTATGGAAAACCTCAAAAAATTATGAAATAAATTTATCAGAAATCAAAGGAGGAGATAAGCATAATGCGATACCCCGTGAGGCCTATGCAAAAATATCAATAAAGAAATCTGAAAAAAGTAAAATTATCACAGATATTCGAGATGAAAAAAATGATATACTCGAGGAAATAAAACCAATTGATCCGAACTTCAAAGTTGATGTTGAAGAAATTGATAAACTCAAAACCACGCTAAATAGTGATTCTCAAACGAAGCTATTGAATCTATTACATGGTCTTCCTCATGGCGTTGACAAGATGAGCTATGATATACCTAGTCTTGTTGAGACTTCCACAAATCTTGCAACTGTATCTTTTAAAGATAACAATGCAGTTATAGGATTGAGTTCAAGGAGTTCTATAAAATCAGCTCTTCAGGATTTTCGTGATAGAATACATGCAACAGCAACACTTGCTGGCGCAAAAGTAACAGAGGAGACGCCTTATCCGGGTTGGAAACCAAATCTAAAGTCAAATATCCTGGCACTCTCTAAGAAAATCTATAAAGATATGTATAAAGAAGAAGCAACTGTAGAAGCAATACATGCAGGACTTGAATGTGGTATCATCGGTGAGAAATTCCCAGGTATGGATATGATCTCTATTGGCCCTACAATTAAATATCCACATTCACCAGAAGAACAAGTACATATTAGCACAGTTGATAAATTCTACAAATATGTCCTTAAAATATTGGAAAAAGTCTAATGCAATGTTAAAAACAATATTTTCCACCAGACATTTGTGGATATAACCTAGTGGTTATAAGCACTGGTTTATTTGACATTTTTCCGTTGAAATTTTATACTATTCCTTTTTAAATTATTTTTTCCTCTTCAAAATTTATTATTTTATCCATTATAGTACTTGTTTCATCTATGAGCATTTTGTGTTCATTAATATTCAAAGCATAAAAAATACATTTACAGTCATGTGTTTTGATTTTATTGACCATATTTGTAGCAAATCTAATAATGGGTTCTGCCGCTCGTTGATATATTTGTAGGGTAGTTAATGAATCAAAAATAATATAATCAAAATTATGCTGTAAAAATTCGGTTATAACAATCGATAACTCAGTTAATGCGTGGGGAGAACTGACAAAATAACAATCATCAATGTTTTCTACTTTGTTAACTGATTTTGTTATTGCATCTATAAACACAATATTATCTTTATTAACGTTTTCCCTCTCAAAAAGTTCAATGAGGGAATCATAGGTTTTATTTAGAGTTACATAACATATCTTCTGATTGTTTAATTGTTTTAAAATGAGGGGTCGTATATCATTATATTTATTGCTCGGTATTAATAAGAGTGTCGATTGATTCTCGAAAACATCTGGTATAAAGTCTATCCTACTCACCAACCTGCTCTTTTACTATTTTGATTAAATCGTCATTATCAAATGGTTTTTGTATAAAATCAACAACATTTTTGTTCGCTGATAGTTTTTTTCTGTTTTTCTCTGAGATTTGAACTGCACTTAGAAAAATAATTTTTATATCATCGATTTTTTCGATTACTTCAGCTACAGGAGTTCCTGGCATCATAATATCTAGTATAATTAAATCTGGTTTTTGAGGGTGTTCTTCTAATTTTTTTAGGCAATCATCCCCATCATTTGCTATTTCAACGTGATAATTCAAATTATTAAGTAGTGTTTTTAAGGTTATTTGAACGTCATATTCATCATCTACGACCATTATTTTTTTCATTTTTCACCCTCTTTTAAACACATTTATCTATAGTTAAACTTGAACTTCTATATAAATTAGATTTTAGACTATTTTGCATTTTTTCTTACATCCCATTATATAATGTTATGATAGAAGATAATATTTAGAATATCTTCTGACTTTTTATAATTGTAAAACACCATATAATTTTTTTGTATAAAAAGTAAGAGGAATTAATCATTTGAATATTTTTTTATGATAATACTTTTAAGTTTTATATTTTCTTTTTTGTGTTTGTTTTAAGAACAGGTAATATTTCCTCTATTCTAGATAATCTTTCTTTGTATTTATCCATCTTTATATTATATATTGATTCTGGAATTTTTCCTTTTTCGAATCTATCGATTTGAGCTTTTTTCATTAAATCTTCGAGTACTTTTTTCTCAATTTGTAGTTCTTTTATTTTCTTATTGGTCCTTCTTTGTTTATTTTTTATCCAGAGTATATAGCCAGCAATTCCAGCTATAATAAATATGATAATCAGTTCGATCCAGTATTTTTCTAAAAAATTTTTTCCAACTTCCGTTATGATCATTATACCTGTAATTTTAGCTTTTTTTGCCTCTAAATTTGAATGTGCCTCTGATAAAAAATTTTCTGCATTCTCATATCTTTCTTCTCTGAATTCAGTTGCAGATTTATTTAGTAAAACCCATGCTTCGAGTGTATCAATTCCTTGTTGTTCATAGTCAAGTATTTTGAGTTCTAAAGCTCTAATTGAGTCTGATAGATTATAAGCCCAATTTTTTCTAAATGCTATCCCATCGGTATATTCAATAACCTCATCGTAGGTAAATCCTTGCCAGTTCAGTCCCTCTAAGGCTTTTTTTGCTGCTTCAGCCAGTTCACCAGTTGTATTTTCTCTTAAAATCTCGGCGAAATCAGCTCTTTCTAAAGCCAGATTAGCAGCAATTATGGTATCATTAATATATACAACGCTAAAATTCTCATAAATCATAATTTGCATGTCTTGTTCTGCTTGTTCTATTGCGTATACTGCCTCTTCTCTTGTTATATTTTCATCAGCATTTACAATTATTGATCCAAAAAGAAGTACTATTATGAGGAAACATAAGTTTATAGGAATTAATTTTCTATTGGTATATCTAGAGTTCACCGTTTTTCACCTTTTGCTAACATGATTTCTAAGGTTAGTCTTTCATCCTCAATCTCTGCTAATCTTTCATTGTATGATTCTATCTGATCAGTGTAAACACTTTTTGATACCTTATGCTTATTGAAATAATCCTCTTGTAGTTCTTTAATAGAATTTATAACCTCATTATTCTCTCTTTCAAGATCTTTTATTGCATCTCTTGTTTTTACTAATCTCACTCTTTTATGTCGTAATTTTGTTCTAAGTGTTTTAATATCAGAGATTCTCTTCCGATAACGTGATATTAATCTATTGTACTCCTCAGCTGAGATAGTTTTTTCTTTAAAGCGTTTTTTCTGAGCCGCTATAATCAATCTTTGGATATTGTCCTCTTCATATCCTAAATTTATGATTTTTTGAGCAATAGATGCAACTATCATCTTACGATACAATAAGGCACCTACTATGGCAATTATAATAATAAAACCTAAAATTACCCACCAATAAGCCAATAAGAATAAAGCGATATCAAATTCTTTAATTTCCAACTCAAAAGCAGTCATTGCATCATTTGCTCTCATGAAGGCTGTATGATAATCCTCCCTCTCAAAAGCAGCAATTGCTAGGTTTAAAATTGTCTTAGTTTCAGATAAAGATCGAAGAGGATTATCCTCAATTGAGTTTTTAATTTGTTTTATTATAGAATCAGCTGAAATTGCATTTTCTTTCATTGTCTCAATTTCATCGCAAAGATCCTTTGTCTCTTCATATTCATGATAGTCAAAAGCATTCTGAGCGACTTCGAAAATTCGCCTAATTTTTGTTATGTAAAATCCATAGCTTTCTAACTCATCTATATCCTCTATTGCCTCTGCTAAACTGGTATATGCTTCTTCTTCACTCACCTCATGAATTATTAAAGTAACCAATCTACTATCAATCAAGTCCATTTCAATAAAGTTTCCAATTATTTCACCAGTGATTGTGATTGTTAGTTGATAGATTCCTTTCTCCATGTAAATAGGTGAAATTACAGTGACATTGAATTGTTCACTCTCGTTATATTGAATTTCGTTAATCATCTCAGGAGAAACCTGCAGGTATTGCGCTAAGTAACCTGTTACATTTAGGGAGACATTGTGCAAGATTGTATCCTCAAAAAATATGTTTTTCACAGTTACTGGAAATGCATCTTTATATCCGCGGACTAGTTCAAAGGTTTCTATGGACGATATAGTTTTTTCGCCTCTGAGAATTGTTTGTATTACTATCTCAGTAACTTCTTCAGTAGTATATCCTCCACCAGGTGTACCACCATTCCCCCCTCCACCTCCATTATCGGGTTTTGCTATTACCACAACTGAAGCTGTGTCGCTTCCTGTTTTGTTTTCTGAGCAATTTGCTGTAGCTGTTATTGTTTTTGTTCCTGTTGGGGCAGATGATCCTATGTTGACTATCACTGAGTTATAGGCAATATCATCTATATTCAGATTTTCCATTAGATTAGTTAAGCTGCCGGAATTTACAGACCATCCAGAGGGCAGATTCCAGACTAGCCAAATATCTGTTGCAGTTTGATTTCCCTTATTTTGTACTTGAACAGTTAAATTAACTTCTGTATCTTCCTGTGTTACGGATGATGGATATTCTATTATGGTTACTAATAGAAATGGTCCTGATGCGTAGCTTACAATGGTTGCTGTCGTCGTATTGTCATCAGGGGCGGCAGAAGTGTTTAAAGCATTTATTATTATGTTTAAACCGTCACTTCTTTCTGTTGTTTTCGAGGTTACATTAACTGATACATTGATCGAGCTCCTGGGGTCAAGATTGAAACTGAGGCCGGTATAGCCTTCTGCCACATCGTTAAAGAATAACTGATTTTTATCCTCCCAGTTGGAAGTTATCTTAAAACGCAATGGTTCATCTCCAGTGTTGTCTATTGTCAAATTTCCTACACTTATGTTCGTTCCCAATAACCCAGAAACAACCCCAAAGTCTGCTGGTGAATGTTCCCAGGTCCAATCATAATAAACACTTAGATTTGTTATGTTGCTTGTATATGAATTTCCTACGCTATCATTAGCAAAAATTCTGTACTGCCATGTACCCGCAGTTGTTGGAGTGAAGTTCGCAGAATAGTTGTAATTATAACAATTGTTCCATGATTTGTTCATGCTTTTGTTTTGCCAGTTTTGTTGTGAGGAATTCTTGTATTGCAAGGTTATTGACGAAAGATTTGAATATTCTGTTATGTTAGTTGTTATGTTTATCTGGATATTCGGATCAAGACTTGCATTTGTATTCGGCTCGTGATTAATGGAATTAAGAACAGGTGATGTATTATCGCTGATGTTAAATTGAATTACTGTTGAATTTGAATTACCTCCTATATCATAAACAGCTATATTGCAGTTTATATGACCAGCATTAAGATCTGATGCGTTAAGGGTGATATTCACCCATGATTCATTGGTGAATGAACCTAATGATCTTATTGTGTAGAATGTGTTTTGATATAGTACTGTAGCTGGGTCATTTCCTCCGGGACCAGTTATATTGATAATTGCGTAATCTAAAAAGCTATCATCTGTCCAGTATGAGTAACATGTTGCATTGTTTTGATCGTCTGAAGAAATATTCCCTGTATTGGAGTAAGAAGGATTATTTGAATCTGATGTTTCTTCTGAACCTTGTTGTGTTATTAATGGGTTCAGCAGGTTTTCATAGGTTTCATTGACAATTGAGTATTCTTGCAATCCATTGTATATCATTCTTGCTGTTTTTGTATAAAATGAGGACCCTGAAGAGACCTGTGTTTGTGTTGAATCTATTATGAGATGCCTATAGTAGTCGTAGTCTGACTCATCGCAAATTGACATGCTTGGGGTACTTGTTGTTGAAAAACTTTTATCTAAGAATAATTCTGCTACTGCATTTCCAAATAAGACATCATAGAATGCAATCCATTTCATGTTGCTATCTAAGGATGTTGAATCACTATTATCTCCAGATGCTAATGCTCTTATAGTTATATCATATGTAGAATCCATATATGAAACATTTGTATATAGTCCATCTTCAAAGATTAATCCACTTAAGTGTAAGTTTTTCCAGCTTTGAGATGCTGTTGTGGATTGATTCTTTTCACAAATTATGTAAGAATTTTTTGAATAAATTTTATAGTTTAATGAGTATGGTTTAGAACTGTCATCATTTGCATGACCGGAAATATTGAATCTGTACAAGATTGGTCCTTCAATAGTATCGACATTAACGCTTGTATCACTTCTGGCAGTATAAGATGTTAAACCTATCTCAAACTGTGGAAAGTAATCTATTGGTTCTAAACCAGAAAGACTGGTATTTGTTCCAATTTTATTATATACATCTTGCATTAGTCCACCTGTGTTTGTGTTGTAGATGCTGGTGAAATAAGAATTTTTTATTGTATATTGGTTTGAAGTATTGGAATATGTTAGATCTGTTGTGTAATTTTTTGATATGTTTGATTTTGATGTGGCAATATAGTAATTCATAGTCTCAGATTTGTTGATTGTCGATAAAAAAACTACATTCGCAGAATTAAGAGCTCCCGACGTTTGATTAAGATTATATATTTGTGATGGGATTTCTAGCATATTTGTCCCATTGTATTGTAGTACTCGTGCTGAATTGCTGTTCGGCTCGTAGGTAAAGTTGACTTGTATATCAATGGGTTCGAACCATCTTTCTCTTATACCCGGTTCTGTTACATTTATTTTCCGTCTGAATGAAAATATGTTTCCATCTGCATCTGTATGGTTGTTTTGCCATAGTTCTCCTTGGTAAAAAACTTTTTTCCAGGTTTGAGAGTTTATTACTACATCATACCAGCCTTGAGATCCATTTAAGATGTAGTTGTAATAGTAGTATTCTCCAGATTGGTTAGACATGTTTTGCTGGTTAACACGAATTGTTCCATTGCTATCTATGATTGTTATCGTTGGTATAGATGTGAATGTTCCGTTTGTTCTAATTTGTGTTTGCGTATTGTTTGCAAAGAAACTTCTTGATAAGTTGTTGTGGTAAGTATGTACATAGTAGTGATCTAATGTAGTGATAAGATTGTAGTTAATTGTGACATTATACAACTTAGGAGTAACATTAACATCATTAGTTTCAAAAATTGCTCTGTATTGAAAATAGGTATTATTGGAAACTGATAAATTTGTTCCAGTTGAGTAAATAAGATAATCTCCAAAACTGGCATCACTACAATCGCTTTGATCACTAGAACGAACTTGTAACTTTATGTGTTTGCGAATATAACTAACTGAAGGTGATGTTGACCCAGTAAATTCATTATAATCTAGTCTGATCCTGCCATCGCCGCCATCGCCACCGTCTCTAATCGGTGCACTGTTTCCTAATCCTCCTTCTGCTTTGGAAAAATTAGTTGTTGCTTGTATGCTATCGGCATTTAGATATATTGAACCACCTCCCCCGCCGGAAGACCCATATGTGTAACTCCCTCTTTGGCATCCATAAGTTGTTTGTCCATTTGTCAAAAAACTTTCTGCAACAGCAACAATATTTTTAGCGTGAGCAATAATTATTCCTCCACCATCTCCTCCATCAGATATTGTTTGGCTGCCACATCCTCCTCCTTCATTTCCATTCCATTGACCACCTCCACCAGAACCAAAGAATATTTTTGATAAATTAGCCATGCCATATGTTTCACCTTTTCTTGCGTAAGTATCACCGCTACCAGTCCAGGGATCACTATCTGTTGCTCCTCCAGCATATTCTCCTCCACCGCCACAAATGTAAGCTCCGCCACCTCCATTATTTGGGAGTTTTTTTTCACCATACCCATATGCTGTATCAGAGGTGTCTTTTCCATTCCAACTTTCTCCCTGAGCGCCATCTCTATTGTTACTTACACCATGATAACCTCCTCGGTATCCTTTCTCGCTTACATCAATAGCTCCATTAACAGTAACTGTTCCAGTCGCTCTAAAAACAACGATTCCTCCAGTATAACCATCCCAAGCAGAGGCAGTAATGTTTGCTCCAGAGTTAACAGTAACATCAGTATATTGTGGAATCCTAACAATTTGGGTAGCAGATGCAGGATCTGTATTAAAAGTCCCAGACCCATAGCTGTTTTCTAATCCCGAATCAAGTGTTAAAGTATTAGTTCCACCACCTGAAACTATTGTTCTAAACTCATAATTACCAGCTTTGCCCAGACCAGTTCCATTTTGAATCTGAATAATTAAAATTTCACTATCATTAGTAAATGCAGAGCCATTATTTACGACTATACTGGTTTCTCCACTTAATTCATTACCTGTAAGATAAGTATAATTATTGATTACTGTATTACTTGTAACAACATTTAAGACACCATCAGCACCCGTGCCTAAACAAGGTGCACCCTCGTAATTCCACGAAATATTGTTCCATTGAGCTATGCCTCTGGCATTAAATGCCCTTGAAGTAAATGTTCCAGATGTATTAGATGCATTCAACTGTACAAATCCACTAGTAGTATTATAGGATGTGTTGGTGTAGGTTCCTTCATCAAAATCAGCTTGAGTTGTATCTGAAAAGGTATTTGCAGATGAAAAATTTTCAAATTGAAAAAGTAATAAACCAAAGATTAATAAAAAGGAAATAAGCAGAGTCTTCCAAAATAATTGATATTTTATTCTCTTTATTTTTCTCCCCACCATCTTCTATGTTTCTATATGATCAATTTCTTAAACTATATAACTATGTTTTAAATGAGTTTTATTTATCTTTCATCAAACCAAAAACTTCCTGTTCAGGATATACTATTATACCTTTGCCTGTAATCTGCATTGCTACTTTTTTCTTTTGATGACTTTCACCACGCATTTTCAAGACTTCAATTGCGTTTTCCCGGATATTTTCTCTTTCAAGATTGTAAAATACAATAACACCATCAGCGAGAAACTCCTCGACACCTGTTGTTGAAAAGATTTCTGGAATTTGTTTTGTCTCTGTTATGAGAAAGCTTGTGCTTCCTATTTTTTCAAAAAATCTGAATAATTGTTCTATGTAGATTCTATATGAATCTTCTTTTCCTTTAAAAGCCGAGGCGACAGCAGTAAGTGAGTCAAGAACAATAAAATCAGGGTTAAATTCTTTTGGCATGACAACCGGGTCAATATCGATTAGTAGTTCACCTTTTTCTTTTGCAAGCATCGCATCTACACTTCGTGTTATTTCAAAGGGAGATAATCTTTGGACTTTTAGCATGTTTTTTTCAATTAATTTCTGAGGATCCCAACCGAAATCTTCCATATGCTCAATTAATCTTTTTTCGCTTTCCTCAAAACTCATGTAAAAACATTTTGCTCCATGAGAAGCATGATATGCTAGGGTTTGTAAACAGAAGATTGTTTTTCCACCGCCCGCACCACCTGCAACTAGGACAGCAGACCCTTTTGGAATTCCATGATCAAGTAGGTCATCAAATCCTGGGATACCTGTTTGAATATGTTTTTTTGTTGTTTGTGTTTTATGTGAGTTTGGTTCACTAGTTTGTAATTTTTTTTCTACCTCTTTTTTGATTTGACTCATGTCAAAAACAAGGTTTTGTTTAGTCTGTTGATCATCTTCCATTTTATTTACTCCTATTCTTTTTTTTTAATCCAACATTTTATTTATTGTTTTTATACGGTGTTAATAAAATGTTTTAGATCAGATCAAAGTTATACAATTCCACTCGTTCTCCTCAATAGAAGTGGCATTATTTTAATGAATCATATTCTTTATATAAAACCTTAATGGAATAGTTTATAGATAAAGGAAAATATTTTATTTATCTAAATATCTTAACGTTTTTATAATAGTTATAAAGACAATAACCTCTGTTTCTTTTATAACAAGAATTATTTGAATTGTAAATAATTTGTTTTGTAAATATAAAATCGAAATAAGATTGTTTTATGGTGATTGATTATGTTTAAAAAGTTTAATATTATGTATTGCGGTTATAATCATGTAAGTTGCGGGTATAATCTAGTGGTTATGATTTTGGCTTCCCAAGCCAAACGCCCGGGTTCAAATCCCGGTATCCGCATCTATAAATAAATTTAGGATAATAAATGGTGATAAAAAATGGTAACAAAAAAATCAATTAAGATAGGCGATAGAGTAGAATTATTAGATATCAATGATACCTGGACAGCGCTTACGAAAGGAGATAAAGGCACCGTTACAGATATTGAAGAAGAACAAGAGATTATCTGGGTTGATTGGGACAATGGTGAAAGATTGGCCTTACTTATAGGAATTGATAAATTTAAAATAGTGAAGAAATAAATGCATAAGTACCATTTAGCAAAAGGAGATGAATATTAATCAAATATTGCCTTTTTTTCAATTATTTCAGCAATTAATCTTTTTGTTTCTGCATTTGGAGCCCCACCACGAGTTAAAGTTCTAAACTTGTCAACTCTGTTTAATGCTTCAGAATATCTAATCACATCATTTAATGTAAATTTTAAATCAGTAAGTATTGCACCTAGAGCAAGTAGCTTATTTTCATCTTCTTCTATACCTTTATAAGTGTAATGTGATAATACATTGAAAAGTCGTTTGCATTCAGCTATCCAGTCGATTAGATTGTTCTCCATTCTTGTATAAAATTCAGCGTCACCGATCACCCATTTTTCAATGAGTTTGATATCTTCAATTGTTAAATTTTCGTCTTCCTTTAATTTTTTTACAAGACGTCCTATCGGTTCTTGTAATTTTTCATTAATGGTTTTTTGTATTTCTTCTTGGATATTATCAATATGTATACTTCCAATTTCAATGATGTCAGCATCAAATTTTTTAATGGTTTCATCTAACATATCTGTTAATATCTCTAAACTATCAGAAATGCATCCATTCATTCTTTTCACCCCAAATATCGCATTTCGGCTTAATTTTTGAACTTTCCATCTTTTTTTGATTAGGGAACATTTCGCACTTCATCTTTTTTCATGTTTTCTGCCTGAAAACAGGCTGAAAAACATATCAGCCAGGGTCTTTTTCACAGAAAATAAGGGTATTAATCCAATCGAAATTGGAAAAAACACGGTTTTTCCGTCCATCCTTGCCAACAATGATGGTAAGTGCGAAATTTTTCAGGCTTTGCATGATAAATTTTGTAGAAACACGACGTAACGAAGCATGCTTATATCGAAGCATGCTGATCACTAGTTGAGCAAGGAAAACAATGAGGATGGATCCATAGATTGCCTCTGGTGTCCAGCATCGTGTTGGACGGATATGTATCTCATTTTTAATGCTGTTAAACAGTTTCTCTATGCTATCTTTTTCACGGTAAAAGCTGAGTGCTTCGTGAAGTGAGAAATCTTTGTTTGATACCAGTGCAAAAAATCCTTCTTTACCTGTGATAGAAAGCCGTAATGCACGATCAATAGCCTCTTTCCGAGACATTCCAGTAAGTGGAAATGTATATGATAAATGAGTGTGCAAGAAATGATTGCTGTTCCGGTATTTTTTCCGTGGTTTTTTCTTTGATTGTATTGTTTTCTGCAGATCCAGTGCATCATCATATTCTTGCTCCAATCGTTTCCGCCGGTTCAACAATATGTCATCACACAAATTTTGGGAAAAGTACAGATATTTCGTTCGACTGGGAAATAATACTTTCTTACCATACACCTCTTCATTTTCATTACCTGTTACAACCCGCATCCATTCATCTTTGTTGAACATGTTGAGATGCTTGTTGACATCACTTTGATTCAATTTCATCCTGGAAAGATATTTCATGTTATCGGAGACAAGTAAGTCCAGATTAGGGTTACCGGTTGCACCGGCATCAAAAACAAGACATGCCCCAGTTCTCAACCCAGTTTTAATTTGTTCATAGGTCTTTTTGAAATGAGTTTGATCATTGATGTTACCTGGTTGAATGCTCAGTCCAACAGGCAGTTGTGATCGTTGATCTTGTGCTAAGCCGATTGTTACTTGTGGTCGATCTGGTCGATGATCCCGACTGTATCCATATTTGATAAGATCTGAGAGCATAGCTTCAAAATGGATACTGGTCCAATCCATGAACACCATGTCTAATCCAACACCATGATTGTTTTTGAGCGTGTGAAGAATGTGATGAAGGATGCTATGTCTGTTTGTTCCTATTTTTTCAAGACAGCGGTAAGGTGCATCTTTCCCAAAAGGATCCAATTGCAATTCTTTGAGAAGGTATGGGTTGTTGTTTATCCATTGATGGCATCTGCTGACAGAAAGGTCTTCTGTCAGTTTATAACCTGACTTTCAGGGCGTTATGGGCTACACGCCCTGAATAAGCTTATCTTCAAACCCTAACTTCTTGAAAATATCCTTTTGTTCCTTTGTGAGAATAGTGGTTTTATCAATTTTCTCCTCTCCAAAAACAAGAGAG
>JAUWIE010000002.1 GCA_030605515.1 Thermoplasmatota archaeon | reverse complement strand
ATATCAATTGTTTTTATCCAAGAGTATGTTATGCAGCTGCCAAATGTCATCTCTTGTCGTGAATAAGAGGCTTCACCAGCATTCCTCCAGTATACATAGACGTGTTCAATGCCAATGATATCCTCATCATCAACCTGGAATGTTATGTCTTCACCAGTTGTACCTGCTATATCAGTCTGATCATTGCTAAGCACTGGTGCATCGTTATCGGTGACTGTTACATATGTTGTTGGTGTCATACTACTTTGAGCACTTAAGTCCTCAGCATATATTGTATAGCTCATATCACTGACATCATGATCAAGGGTAACAGTGAGTTCGAAGTCAGATCCGCCTATAAGTACCATTGGATCATAGCCTCCTAGTCCACCATGACTCCAGCCGACCATTACCGTAAGATCACTTGGTGGGTCAATATTATCTGTAACGGAAGCAGCAAATGTATAAGGATCACCTGTGGTACCTGAAACTGGGCTGTTATCAACAATTGTTGGCGCGGTTGTATCAATTACTCGAACAGCACCATCAATAACCTCTAATGGATCAACATATACTCCATCGATGTTTGTTAAACCAGCATCAATGATTTTCAAAGCTGATAAACCAAGTACTTGTAGTGCTGTGAAACTGATAGTACAAAATGTACCAGCATCAGAAACAACATTCGTAGCAGGAACAGTAAGACCGTAAATTCCTGTGATTGATCCACCGACATTATCGATAGTACCCGGTACAAAGAATGTATTATATGGAGGATCAAAGAGGTCTCCTTCAGTAACCAAGTCTGCTTGTACTAAGCTAGCATCGAAATTAAGTCTTAACTCAACACCGTTAATTGGTACACCAGGTTCAACATAGATATCCACAGTGAAAGTTCCACCTGCACTAGCGTCTTGTAAATCAGGAATAACACTAATACGACTACTGCTAGTTGTAGTAAAGCTCCATGTCGCAGATGTAGCAGTATATTCTCCATCAAAAGCAACTGCATACCAAGAATAAATAGTGCTAATATCCAGGCCACTCCAAACAACAGAAGCACGAGAACCGCTAGCAACACCAGTATCAGTTCCTATAAGACTATCATCAAAGTCATCATAGAAGCTAACATCAAGAGGATCACCATCGATATCAGAGACATCAACACTCAATACAGCATTAAGACTTACATCAGTTTCACCATCAAACGGATCAGGACCTATTGGCGCATCAGGAACATCATTGACGCCTGTAACTGTAAACGTAGCATCATCAGAATCCCATAGTAAATTTGGATCAGTTGCGATAAAGGTTACTGTTTCTGCACCATTCCAATCAACGTGTGGAACTGTAATTGTTGCTATACGAGCAGTTAAGAATACATTAAGTTCTACATTTCCACTAAATGTCCAGGTTATCTGATCATCAGGAGTATCAAGATCTTCAACATAATCATCAAGATTAATTGAAGTAAATGTGCTTCCTTCAGCAATAGTTTGATCAGGGATATCATCAACTACTGGTGGATATAATGGTGCTGCAGAGGTAGCAAAACCCCACTCTGGACCACTAGCACTCTCACCAATTGGATCCCAAGCAACTATTCTCCAGTAATAAGGAGTTGCATAGTTCATATCACCAGGTGGATCATAACTCTCACCTGATTGACCACTTGAAACCAAAGGTGGAGAACTAACATCTCCAAAGTATACATCATAGGTTAATAAGTCACCATCGGGATCATTACAACTCCAGCTAAGACCTGCTGTAACTGAAACGTCAACTGCACCATCACCTGGAATTGGAGTATGTGGTGCTTCAGGTGCATCATTTATAGCATTAACTGTAATTGTCACAGTAGCTAAGTCGGAATCAGCGCCATCATAAGCAAGATATGTAAAACTGTCAACACCATTCCAATCAGCATCAGGAGTATAATCAAATGATCCATCAGAATTCAATAAAAGAGTTCCATCACTTACATCAGTATCAAGAACAGCAGTAAGCGCACTAGGACCATCAAAATCACTATCATTACCAAGTACACCAGATGCTGCAACATTAAGAGTTGTATCCTCATCAGTACTATACGAATCATCTTCTGCAACTGGAACATCATTTATGTTATTTACCGTAATAGTTACAGTAGCAGCAGAGGAATAATCTTCGCCATCATAAGCAAGATATGTAAAACTGTCAATACCATTCCAATCAGCATCAGGAGTATAATCAAATGATCCATCAGAATTCAATAAAAGAGTTCCATCACTTACATCAGTATCAAGAACAGCAGTAAGCGCACTAGGACCATCAGTATCAACATCATTAGCTAGGACACCAGATGCTGCAACATTAAGAGTTGTATCCTCATCAGTACTATACGAATCATCATTCGCAACAGGAGGAATATTTGGTTCTATTCCACCAGATATAGTTAAGTTACCATCATCAAGAACATCAGGATAAATCACGATATTATCTTGATCTGACCATGCACATTCAACTGGTGGTGTACCGCCAAATATACCAAGATCTAATAATGTAAGACCATTAGTTGCAGTAGTATTTACAGTTATAGGTAAATTGACGAGTACGCCTGTTCCTGCAGTTGGATATGATCCTGGGAACCATGCTACTCCAAGTGAGAATTCACCTGGTGCTGGTAGAATTGGTGAGAAAATAAATGCAGTGCTTGAAATCGTACCAAGTTTCATAGCAGCTTGATCTGATATATTAATTTCGATTTGAGATGGATCATAATGCAATCCAATACTAAATCCTGCTATAGTTACTGGCCATGTACCATTTACCATAACAGTGTAGCTTGAACCAGCTACGACATCCATATCGTCTATCCACATCATTCCGTTATCAAGTGGTCTAATTTCTGGTTGGTTATCCAAGTTAGCAACAAAAACTGCTGACCCAGGCATAACAAGTGCTAGAGTAACAGCAAGTGCTAAAACAGCCTTAAAATTATTATTTATTTTATTTATTTCTTTTCTTTTCATAATTTGTTTGCCCCCTATAATATGTTTTATATATATTTAAGATTTTTATTTGGGCTAATATATCTCACATTGTATTTAAATGTTGTGCTATTCAGTAACTTAATTATATTGGTGCTATTTATATTACAATTTTATGATGGGATGTCTATATTTCTATACTAGGGTATTGTTTGAGTAATCAGGTTAAAGAAGATAAATTTTATTCTTCACTATGAGATAACAATAAATAATTGCCTAATAAGAAACCATCTTCTGATTTTTCTGCAATAATCTTTCCATCAATTCCTGAATGAACTTTTACTGTAACCATTATATGCCCAATACCAAATGAAGGATTGGATGATGTATTTATCTCCTGGGATTCTCCAGGGCATATGTATGTGACATCAGAGGTTAATCTTCCTTTTAGAACACGTCCTTTCAATATAGATTGGATTATTGGGCTACTTGATATAAATTCTCCAAGAGGGCTTACCCCTTCTAACTCAATTACCCATTTAGCTCCTCGAGTATAGCATGATGCACCACAATTGAAGATTGTAGTGGTTACTGTTTTTGAATCAGTAAGGTGAATTTGTCCAATAGTAGCATTCTCTTTGTCAGATTCCTCATTATTATCTAGACGCATCATCTCTGTAGAATATCCACCAATTTTTAAACTTGGATCTCCAAGGAGGACAAATGACTCAAAATGTTTACGAATAACATTATCCTTATGGATTTTAAATTCTCTTGAGTATTTATTAAGAGCAGCGACATGCACAGCTCCAAGATTTTCAATACCTTCAGCATAAGATTGTAAAAATCTAGTACTGAGAAAACCGCTTACAGCATGTGGAGCAAATCTACCAGCAATTCCATATCCATATCCAGTGAATCCTAGAGTTGCTATAGAGCCACCATTTGAAGCTCGGACAAGCCACCATGCCATTCCCTCAGGTGCCCAAGCTCCATAAACTCCTCGGTTGATACCAAAAAGTGATTTATATGGATCTGCAAGAATTCTCATAAGGCTTGTATCAAATTGACCACTATGGCAGCCACTAAGCATAAACACTGGAAGCTTTTCTCCATTGGTTAATGTATCAATCGGGAAAAATGGATCGCCTTCTTCTCGAGCATATCGATTCAAACCCGCTGCAATGTTTACACCTGCAATTCCATTGATTTGTCCATCATCACGACCACCAGGAATACCTGGAAGATGATCACCCCAATAAAGGCAACAACTATGTCCAGCAAAATAAACTAGACCATAACCTTTACTGAACTCATCAAGAACATCACCCATACAAGAGAATTTGCCATTTGAAGTATGAAGCTTTGTAAAATTGAAGGATGGCATATTTTTATTTATTTTATCAATTGCATATAGACATTCAACTTCTCCCTCATACCAACATTCTGCAAATCTCCATTTATTGATATTGCCTCCAACTACTTCGTCATAAGTGTTATTTATCCAGCATCTGACCTGTGTATGCGATCCTCTATCGCCGGTTTCTTGAGGTGAGGGATCATATGATTTTACTCTAATTTTTATTATGCCTTCATTGTATGAAACAGGTGCCCATTTATAGCCATGGTATGCCTCTGGTGGAATATAGTTGACATCACTCTTACCAAGGATATCGCCATCTTGAGGTATAACAATTTCAGCAACAGGTTTCCCAGGGTATGTGGTTTCTTGATTTGGATTTAATTTTTCAATTTTTAGATGATCATCCTCATAAAATTCAATTTTTGAACATTCAGCTAAGTGATCAACATTTACTGTAATGCTATCAATTGGACCCACAACATCTTTTTCATCACGTTTTCGACTCTGTGCAGAAATTATATATTTTCCAGATGGAACCACTTTTGTATCCCAACTGAAAAAAGGAAATTTAAAATCAACTGCAAATCCATCTCCTGTGACTGTTAACATTCTATTAAACCATTCTGATTTCCGTATTGAAGAATTTGCTTCATAGTTGATTATTTTATCAACAACAGTGCAGACTTCAATTTTGTTTCTACATGCAAGTCTTCCAAGAAATACATCAGGTTTTATATCATATATATCAAAACCTATATCATTCCATTCTGCAAATATTCCATTTCTATTAGAATCCCAACTATCAAAAACATTATCATCTCCATCTTTGCGTATGCAACAAGAGTAATATTGATCCGTTGCATAACCATCCTCTAAAACGTCAGCTAAATGAGAAAATCTAATTGGAAACAGCATTTTCGGTCTATTAAATCCAAAGAAAGTCCGATATCCGCCAACTAGCATAACATATGTAATCTTCCAATCAATTATAGCGTTGTATATGAAGAGTTTTATTCTTTCTGCATTATCCCTTGCGTTACTACAATCGAAATATTTTCTATTATAAACATCTTTTAGTGGTACTAGTTTTGTTTTAAGACCCATCTTTTCTTTATGTGCCAAGAGAGGCTGGAGGTCATTTATGTAGTTATCTGCTGTTAAAATCAATAGATCATATTCATCCTTCTCTTCGCTTAATGTAAGTGTTGGGGGTGTATATGATACATTTATGGTTGCCTTTGTGAAATATTTGAGTTTACCAGTTGATACAGATAAAAATGTACATGGTGTTATAGTTGTTTCAATGAAAGTAGTGAGTTGATTGTTAATTGGGTTACGACCTACAGATATTTCATAATTGAAAGGTTCTCCATATGGTTCTCTAGAATTATATATAGTTTCATCAAATGGATCAACGTATTCTGGATTATCTAGAGATGTAGTATCTGCTTTTGTGTTTATCTTCGATGCTATTTTTGATAGAAGGCCTATTAAACCTTCAAGAAGTGGATAATCCCTAATATTTTGTTTTAATAATTTAGGAATTGGTCCAGGTATAAGTCTTGTTTCCTCTTTAAGAGAGATATATTCCATTGGTGAGTGTGAAAATTCAATCTTAAGATTTATTGCATCAAATGGAAGTTCAAAAGTATAAATGAGATGCGGTAATACGGGTTTTCTTTGTTCCATTAGTTTTGACGATGTTTCTGCAATTTCTAGTTCAACAAGATTATTTTCCGTATATACTAAATTTGGTCTAGAAAAAGAAAATTCTTTTGTTTGAGTTATTCTATTATTAGTATTTTCGTCTTCCCCTAATACATTTATTTGGAATATGGCTAGTATAACAAAAGTAGTTGTTAACAATGAAATGATTTTGGTACTCCCTGCTTTTAATATTATATTACTTTTTTTATTTTTTTTCATTTTCCCTCTTCCATGTAAAATGTTAACATGTTAATATTTGTCATTCATGATATTTAAATATTTTTATGTAATGTGTGTTATTTTAGTAAATTAATCAGTGATAATAAGGTTTTTTTGGATTTTTTAATCAGAAAAATGATTCTTATTTTTATTTAAAAAAAGTAGTTTTTTTATAGAAATTAGTCGAAAATAAGAAACAATGCTCAATTTATTATTAATAGAATTATGAGCTAAGGTTTTTAGTTTTTTCAATAAATTTTATGTTCATTGTTTCTAATTCGTTTAATATTGGATTATATATCTCAGGAATCACTGGAATATGAACACCAGTTTCCGTGATATTATTATTTAATATCATCTTAACAGCCATAGCAGCTGGAAGGCCTACGGTTCTTGCAATTGCAGAGTCATTATTTAGAATGCCATAATCAACTAAAGTTGAAGTTATATATTCTTTTTTAGATGGGTATTTTGCAATGAATTCATGATGCATGACTACCATATCACGCTCGTTATCATCAAGTATCATTTTATTTATTGTTAAAACGTTCAAATAATCAAGAGGGTTATCTTTATCATCAGGAAGTTTTATATTATCAAATAATCCCAGCCATTCAAGTCTCTTTATTACTGTTGAATATCCTTCGATATTAAGATAGTTTGCAGTTGCATTTGATAGATTTTCATCCTGTGCGGCTCCAATAAGTTTTCTGGTAACATCTGCATAAGTTTTTCCTGAAAAATCTTTTAAAGGATTTTCAGAAAGCCAACCAAGGGCTACAATCTTTCTCATTGTCTCACACCAGCCAGTCATTCTAAATGTTCCACGATAAACGGTATGAGCGTCTTTAAGTCCATATATTTCTTTATAAGGTACTGAATCTCTATTTGGATAATTCTCAAAAGAACCTACTCCAGGTACATCCTGAATTGTATAGTTTTCAAATAACTGCTCACCTGGATATGATACAATTTTTCCATTTTGTAACCATTTAGAAGGATTTTTTGATGCTAATAGTACACCGCGTGGTGCCCATGAAAACTTATATCCAAAAGGATTATTATTTGCCTCATGAGATGGTAGAGCACCAGTTGTTGATCTAAAACTTACAACCTTTCCACCTTTCGCTTCAATATTATGGATTATTCTCATTGCAGACATATGATCAATACCTGGATCAAGACCGCATTCATTTAGTAGAAGAACATCAGAATCTCTTGCTTTTGTATCTAACGATCTCATTTCATCACTTACATAAGAAGTAGTAACAAGGTGTTTTTTGTGATTTATACACATATCTGCAACTTTTACATGATATGTATAGGGAAGAAGACTAACAGTAATATCTGCTTTAGAAACGAGTTCTTCCATCTTTTCTTCATCATCAACATTTAGAGATATTGCTTTTCCATCAGGATGACAATTGATGATTCTTTCAGCTTTACTAACTGTGCGGCTTGCCATTGTAACAGTAAAATCTGGTTGATCGAGAAGATACCTAACAAGTGGTCTTGAAACCATGCCAGCTCCAAGAACTAGTACATTTTTTCTCATGACAATTATTGCCTCCAAAGTAATATTATTTATTGGGTCGAACTGGAATCATCTATAAAAATTTGTTGATGTAATCGTAATCAGGTGTCAATTTTCCATGGTAAAGTATTATTGCTTTTTTAATTTCAGGTGGGATTTTCAACATTTCAAATGGCACTGAGTAATCAGCCTTAACGATATCTGCAACTAAAGGGATAAGTGATTTACTGAATTCCTCTGATGATTCACGTGGTAGTTCACAAGGGAGGTTATCAACTGCTATAACAGCAACACCGCTACCTGAAACACCTTCTATAATATCATTGCGGATTGGATTATAAACAAAAACAGGGTCACCTGGTGTTGTTGATTTTTCAGTAAACTCAATTGCTCCATTGATATCAATACTAATATCCCCAACTATCTGAAGTTTTAATTGACCGGTATAATTTTCTTCAAGAAATTCCTTTGTAATCAGTCGAGGGTATTTTTCATTCCAATAAATACAATTCATTAGAACACTTAGATGAGGTACATATTTATGAAAAACTGATCGATAAAGATGTGGATTATCATAATAATCCTGAAGTTCAAAAATTTTTTCAACTGAAATTGGTTCAACCATATCACTTTCTTTGAAAACAACCTTGTAAATTATATTGTCAGAATAATTTTCTGATATTGCATCTAATTGGTTTGGTCTAACTTCTCTTACAGGGAAACAGTCAAGGATCTCCTGCGCTCCTTTTGAAACATTACCATAACCTGCAAAACCAATAATCAATGGGATGATCCTTTTTGATAGCCCAATTTTATCTACCAAAGTACCAATTTTTTTAAGCTGATCTTTGGCATCATCTAAACCATTGTAATTAATTGTCTGTTTAATATCACTTAAAGGTGTTTCAATGTTTTTCCATTTAAGTCTCTGACCTAGAGCCCATAGAGCATCAATCATACCTGCTAATCCTGCGTATCTACCAAAAAAAACAAGACGTCGGCCTTTTTCATCTGTTATTCTTTCATAGTCAATAAGGTTACATTTTAAATCCATCATTTTTTTAAGCATAGGCATGTTGTATTTTTGTCCTTTTATTATATGTGAGAAAAAAACATAGGTTTTATTTTGCTCAAAGAAATCAATTGGTATTTCTTTTACTGCAAATACTACTGGGCAAGATGATAAATCCTCCTGCACCGTTACTCCTGGTTTTTTATATTCATCTTCTGTAAAACTTCGTATTGGTGATGGCTGTATAATAGTTTCAATACCATGTTTTTCTTTAATTTCTTTTAAATGTGTGGGTGTAAGTGGAACTCGCCGCTCCCATTTGTTTTTATCCTCTCTTCGAATACCTAATAAATGACTCATTTTATTAAAACCCCAGAAAATCTTCATCATTAATGATCTTAAATAGATTTTTGTGATTCTAACATTTATTTGAATCTTAAAATAGCACCAACATGCCCAAGATTCGATAATTCCTCATCGCTTGTAAACTCAATTTCAGCATCAGTTCTTTTGGCAAACTCAAGAATTTCCTCAAGTACATCCACCTCAGATACCTCACCATTGCAATAAGGGCATTTGGATGCTGTTCCCTTGTTTGCAACTTGACAATGTTCACATATCCATCCATGTAATTTTATGTCTTTTTGAATAAGTAATAAATCTACTTGTCCATTTTTTACTGCATTAAGTGTTTCTTGAACTCCATATACTGCTAGACCATCCTTGAGTATTTCTTGTTTAAGTTTAATAACTGCATCATGGCCTTTTTGTTTCTCTTTTTCTGAAATTAAATATTTTGATTCTTTCAACAGTTCTTTTTCATCATCAATATCTATACCAATGGTTTCTATAATATTGTCCTGAAGATTTTTTGGTAGTAATTCTCTGAATTGTTGTTTTGCATTTCCAGGACCGGCTAAGATAATGCGTTCATCTGCTATTTTTTCAAGTGCCTCTTTTACTTCAACAAAAAAGGCATGAATAGCTCCTCGTCTTAGTCTATTAAATCGTGCCTGTGAGCATCCACCTTTTTTATGTTTATTCATAATGTCTTTTGAAAGTTTTTTTGTATGTTCTACTTTTCCTAATGATACTGAGAATAATTTTGCATAATTTGTACTTATTAAAACAAGTGTAAATGATTCCCATTCATCTTGTATTCTTGCAAGAGGGCGTATATATGGAGAAGAATCAACAACAAGTGAGCTATCAATTGGAACCGAGAGCTGAATAGAATTAATGAAATTATATTTGTGAGATGCAAAAATCGCAATTGGGTGTTTTATATTTGAACTTCTTAAAAAGTTGTCAATTTCGTCCATTGTTTTAGAAAAGTTATCAAGTTCGTGTCCTTTTAAAATTGATTTGCATGTTTGTATTCGTTTATCAATGATTTTTTTATCTGAACCTCTGTTTATATATAAGCTTACAAATGTATCATTACTATCTTTGTCATATATTTCTGAAATTTCTCTAATGAACTCATTTAAATCCTGCATAAGACTCACACCGAATACTTTTTTACTATTTTAATATCTTCTAATAAAATTTTTTTTTACTTTCAATTATCTCTAAATAAAGCATAAATAATTGATTCGTAGTTTATTTGAATGATGAGGAAGAGAATTCAATCTTCAACTAAGAATAGAAGACTAATTATTAGTGCATCTGAAATTGCTGAATTTTCATATTGTTCTCATGCATGGTATTTAAAAAAACAAGGATATAAACCACAATCACCTTCTTTGGAGATAGGTAAAAAAGCACATAAAAACTTAGGTGATACACTTGATAATATTCATTGTATGAGACATAAATCAAAGCGGCATGTAACATATGGCATCTTCTTTCTTGTTACAGCTGTTATCTTAATTTTAATTGGGGTGTTACTATAGACAATCTTATCATTTTCGTTGGTTTTATCTTCTTTGTTATCTCAATAATGTTGTTTTTCTTGTCGAGTAAGATAAATAGGAAAGTTAAGTATACTAAGAAAAAACATAGTATTGTAGATGGTAAGATTATGTATAGTGATTTAAATGTCCCAGCTGAGCCATTATTTTCACCAAAAAATATGCTAGTAGGTAAACCAGATTATATTGTTAAAAATGATAATAATATCATTCCTATAGAAATGAAATCGAGTATGAGTTTAAAACCTTGGAAAAGTCATATTCTTCAACTTGCAGCTTATTGTCAATTAATTGAGGATACTTATGGTGGTTTTGTACCTTTTGGAATCTTAGTATATAATTCATCTCAGCAATTTAGAATTACATTTGATCCAAAGATTAGATTTGAGCTTGAATCCACCATAAAAAAAATGAGATATTTACAAAGAACGGGAAAAGTAGCAAGAAACCATAATGATCCACATAAGTGTAAGAAATGTTCGATGAAAAGTCATTGTGAAATGTTAATTTCATAAATAAAATATTTTGTGAAATTATAATTTTAAAAAAAGTTTTATAAACAAATAGTTTATTACAGATTTAAAATGGGTGAGGGTGATAGGTTATGAGAGAGGACTTAACATTTGAAGATGGAATTTTACTCTGTAAACATATTTATCAAAGCGCTATTGAAAAAACATTAAATGGTGTTATTGAACAGGAAGAAATTTTTTTCAAGACACATGAAATGTTAGGTAAAATCGAAAATAATTTTTGCCATGAACGACTTGATGAACTTCTTCATATGTTTAACATGGAAAATGTTTATGCAGTAATATAAAATAATAGATTTTTTAAAGGAAAATAAGCAAAAAAAATGTTAAAATGTTTTATGTTTTTCTATTTGCAACCTATTGATAACCTATTGATAAGATTCTGCAAGAATTTCTCTATTTATTTTCGTTTTAAGATCATCTCAAAGGCTTCATTGATAAATTCTCTTTCTTCAAGAGTGGGAGACCAACTAAAGCCGTTTTCATCTTTAATGAAATTAGGTGCACTCGAGTCAAATCGTGTCATAAGGTTTAATTCTCCTGTTATAGGATCCTTATTTATCTCAAGCCTGATATGTATTTTCTCATCTTTATTCATGATATCCTCATCCGCCAATGTTAATAATATAAATCAATTAATAGGACTTATAGTTTTCTTTTTTATAAGTAGAGGGGCAAGTTGATAGATATGTTTCAGTCATCAAATAGATTTATAATTTCGGTTTTCTACGACCTATTCAACTTAGAAAATGCTCTACTAGAGATGGCTAAAAAATGCATTACTAATTATTATTATAGGTATAAACCGTTTGATCATGGTAGAACGATTGCTCTTGGTGAACGTGTTTTGATTAATCTGAATGGTTCAAGTGATTATAAGATGCTGGGTTATATTGACAAGGCTTACAAAGCGAGAGGATGGTTGTTATGAGATCCATGATTATAAGACATGTTCACAGTTACATTCATTAGAAGACATAAAGAATGATAGACAGTTGACCTTGTATGCTATTGGTGTAAAGAAAAGATATCATGATGTAAAAGATGTCAAGTTGATATGGCATTTCCTAAAATTCAATAAAGAGATTAATTTAACTAGGACAGATAAAGAGCTTGAAGAATTAAAGAGAAAGACTATTGAGTTGTTAGATACTATTAAAAAATAATGGGGAGTTCCCTCGAATCGTTCAAAACTTTGTGATTGGTATAAGTATAAAACTATATGTGGGGAGTGGACTCATCTCTGTAGGGTAAAAAAGAAACCCGGGAACTAATATCTCAATGTACTTGGTGTGATATTGGTTGATCGATATGCTAGGTTGAAAGATAAAAAGAAACAGATTATACTTGACTTGAACGTCGAGATTGAAAAAGTGGAGGAGGCGTTCATTAACCTTGTATCCTTTTTGCTTCTATTTTTCTAATCTCCCATTCGTATCTTATGCATAATGATATCAGCTTTTTCTACCAGTTTTTCGTTGATATCTAAATTATTCTCTATTCTTTCTTCCAGCTCTTTACACAGGCTGCTTAATTCATCCTTGATGTCCTCTTGTGCATATTTTAACATATCCATTGCATATTTGTAAGCATCTTTTTTATCGCCGATTTTCATTTTAACAAGCAACAATTCCCCACAGAAATAAGCTGATTTCGATTGATCATTAGCATCTTGACTTATTTTTATTTTTGTTACATATTCAATGTTCAAAACCTTAGCTAAATCCCTCTGTAATTCATCTATATTTTTATATCTCTTCGATTTTTCTTTCTGTAAGCATTTTTTAATAATATCATCAACTTTGACTGCATCTTGGTTGTATTCTGATGGGAGAACATAATCTTCACTAGTAATTTTAAATAAAGTTTCTGTCGTGTCATCCCCATCTTCTTTAAATGGTGTTTTTCCGGTGACAAGTTCATAAAATACAATGCCAAGTTGCCAAATATCTGTTTGTTCATCTTTCGCTCCAAATTTTTTAGCAATTTGTTCAGGAGCAGCATAATATATTGAAAGAGCAACAGATGCCATAGTTGATGTTTTGCTTTCTTCTGTTAACTTGCTTAGTCCCCAATCGGATATCTTAGGAATACCCTCTTTTAAAAGGATATTCTGGGGTTTTATATCTCGATGAGCGATTCCTTTATCATGGGCGTATTTTAGTCCTTCAGCAACATTAAAAATAATCCAAGAAGATTTTTCCATCTTCATTGGTTTTGAAAGAGTTTCTAAACATAAATCACATATTT